>JAZUQD010000271.1:0-1541 GCA_045605505.1 Pradoshia sp. | reverse complement strand
GCTACCAGTCCTCCCGCACCACTGCCTACTACTATGACATCATATTCTTCATCCCAGTTCATTTGCATTCCTCCATATTGTCCAAGTTTTATATTTATATGAAAGATACAGCAATAAAAGTACGTCTTTCTTCTATCTACCAGCAAATGATTTTGAAGGCTAAAAGAGTTTCCATCTTACTGGTATGCAAAAAAACAGCTGCCGACTCTATCGACAACTGTCCATTATAAAGACACTCTAAATCTATTCTTTTTAGTTAACAAATTCATAGAAATCTATTATTTTTTTATAAGCTTAAGTTCTACAGGTATAGCTTTATCAATTTCTTTGCCGTCTAAATGATTTACAGCAGCCTCAACTGCTTTTTCCCCAATTAAACCTGGCTGTTGAGCAACGGTAGCAGCCATCTCACCGGATTCAACCTTTTTCAATGCATCGTCTGTCGCATCAAAGCCAATAACGATAATCTCTTTACCGCTTCCTTCAATTGCTTCTAAAGCTCCAAGAGCCATCTCATCATTTTGCGCGAATACTGCTTCAATATCTGGATTAGCCTGAAGAATGTTTTCCATAACTGTTAATCCCTCTGATCTATCAAAATTAGCAGTTTGGCTAGCTTTAATCTCTACGGATTCTTTTACTGCTTCATTAAATCCCTCTCCACGGTCAATAGCAGCTGATGAACCAGCTATCCCTTCTAACACAGCAACCTGAGCACCTTTTTCCACTAAAGTAAGTAAATATTCGCCTGCTAATTTACCGCCTGCCTTATTATCGGATGCTATATGAGATATAACTTCTCCACCCTCTGATGATCTGTCTACTGTAATAACTGGAATCCCAGCGCTATTAGCTGATTCCACCGCTGAAGAAACCGCTGAAGAATCTACAGGATTAATCATGATCATATCAACTTTTTGCTGAATCAAATCCTCTACGTCAGACGCTTGCTTAGAAGCATCATCTTGAGCATCTACTACTGTTATCTTTGCATCAAGGCTTTCCGCTTTTTCTTCAGCAGCTTCGCTTAATGACACGAAGAACGGATTGTTCAATGTAGATACTGAGAACCCGATAACCATATCTCCTTTTTCCTTGGATGACTTGGATTCTGATTTGCTTCCTGATTCCATTGAACAGGCTGCCAATACAACAGATAACATTGCTGCCAACAGAATTAATGAATACTTTTTCATTTAATACACTCCCTTTTATGCTTGTTTTTTGCGATCTAAAAGAACTGCCATTAATATAACTGCACCCTTCACAACCTGTTGGAAGAATGATGAAACCCCAATTAAATTCATTCCATTATTCAGTACTCCGATTATCAATACACCCACTAATGTACCGAATATCCAACCACGTCCTCCAGTTAGCGAAGTACCCCCTAAAACAACTGCGGCAATCGCATCCAACTCATAGGATTCTCCAGCAGTCGGCTGAGCTGAATTCAGACGTGATGTTAAAATTAATGCTGAGACAGAGGCTAAAAGACCTGTAATTGCGTAAACCCAAATTTTCACTCGATCCGTATTGAT
>JAZUQD010000270.1:0-2000 GCA_045605505.1 Pradoshia sp. | reverse complement strand
GGAGCCAAAAATCAACATAAATAACGGCAATATATATAACATAATATTAACGACTGTTCCTGTAATATTTGTATATCCTGAGATTGCTCCATTTGTCCGCTCCAATGCCAATAATAGAGAAATGACAACAATCCATAAAATGGCGATTGAATAATACGAACGGCCTCGCGAGGTCATTCTCCATTCAGAGCTCCATATATTCCACATTCTTCTTCCCTCCCGTGACGACATCTAAATAAAAGGCAACCATGCCGGCTGCCTTGTATTTCTTTACCTGTTAACTATGGCCATGACTGTCCGTTTCATGATGATTCATCTCTTTATGCTGTTTCCAATCATGTTTTTGTAAATCTTCGTAGGATAATAAACTTCCTCCTGATTCTTCAACAAATTCTTCAGCATTTGATTGGTCTTCAAAAGAAATCACATTGTATGACATTGGCGTCTTGATTTCTTCTCCATAAACGAAATAGGAATTTTCAACATCTATCCATTCTTTAGAATGATAATCACGTACAAAGGTCTTCTCAATTTCCTTTTCCTCGTTTTCATCTGTCCAGTTAAACATGCAGCCAATGTCGTCAAAAACAAATGTTTTACCGTCTGTTAGGATAATTTCTGTTGCATGCTGATTATCCGCAACCGACATATTACAGTTTGCGCATGTGTCAGTCTTTGGATCAATTTCCACTGGCTCAGCCGATTCATTACCGCAGGCAGACATAAGCATAACTGCTCCAATTCCGATTAACGCAGTTTTCCATAATGAGTGTTTCATTGTTGTTTCCTCCCTTTTATGAATAGAAATAAACTGCCTATAAACAATAATCCGCTGACTATCCATACTGACGGTTCAGCATGATTGTTTTGATTGTTTGATTGGATGGGTTCCATTAAGGGAGCTGAGTCCGTTAATAGCTCTTCATCCGTACTTTTCAGCATTTTTTGCAGAATTGTCATTCCCGGTGCCTGGAAAAAGAGCTGATACTCGGGAACTTCCTCTGTCAAAGCCAGAAAATAAGGATCGGCTCGGTAGATTAAGTTATTTATACCATCTCCGTCTGAATCTATTTTCGCTGATGCATCCCAGTAGTTCCCATCCAATTGATTCCCTTCACTTTCGATGGCTTGGGCATCATTCACATTACCCAGAAAATCATTTTGATAGATTCGATTATCCTCTGATTCTTTAAACTGAATACCAACAAAATTTGATTGCAGTCTGTTATTCTTAACGGTATTCATATTGGCCTTTTCAATAAATATGCCTATCCGATTATTGTAAATCTCATTTGTTTCAACCGTAACATTCCTTGAATCGTATAGTAATAAACCATGAGAATTCACATTTTCATTATTTTCAGCGAATGTATTCTTACGTACCAGTGCATCTTCCGCACCCATGATCATAGCACCCGTAAAGTTATTGAGTGATTCGTTCCCTTCGATCAAACAGGAATTGGAATACATTAAATGCACCCCATAGTGGGCATCCTGAATTTTATTATCTTTAATAGTATTATGATGGCTGTATTCTACATAATATCCATCCTGAACATTACGTATTGAATTTTTACCGAACGTGTTGTGATTTGACTCCCATAGATTAATAGCATGGCCTTCGGATGTTCCTGTAAATGAACTTTCCAGTACACTTACATGATTCGCTTTATCCAGTTTAATACCATTCCCAGCTGACTTGATTGTGAGATTGTTAAGTTTATGGTGATTTCCTGTCAGTACAATGGCAGATTCATCAATTGGTAAACGGGTTGCCTCTATTTTAATAGTTGATATCTGTACATCCTTACCAGAAATGTTTATAAAGGACCCCTCTCCTGTATAACTCAGCACTGTATCCTCTGTTCCTTTAATGGTCATTGGCTTATTTATAAAAACCTGATCTTCATAGGTACCGCTTTTAACAATCAAAGTTCCTCCAACGGGCGTTTGGTCAATTTGCTGCTGCAGAGTTGTTTCTGCGAAACTACTAGGTTCAT
>JAZUQD010000269.1:0-16007 GCA_045605505.1 Pradoshia sp. | reverse complement strand
TAATTTAACGGTTGATCGTGAGTATATTATCGATGAAGTTTTATATGGATATGGGAAAGAAGCATACACTAATGCTGAACAGCTTCCATGGGGCTACAAAGATACAAAATCAGAATACCATAATAGAGAAAAGGCTGAGGAAATTTTAAAAATAGCAGGATGGGCAGATACAGATGAAGATGGTGTTCTTGAAAAAGAGGAACTCAAAGCGAAATTTAAGCTGCAGTTTTTGGAATCCGATTCTATTGCACAGGCCATGGCGAAGATCTTCAAGAAGCAATTAACAGAGCTGGGTATTGAGGTAGAATTGGTCGGTCAAACATGGGCGGACATCAGTGCAAATAAGTTTAAAGATCCGATTATCATGCGAGCGGGAAATCATAATCCCTTTGATGTATATAGCAGGTACCATACGGACAGTATTGGAACAGGATTTTATAATACGAATTTATATTCTTCTGATGAAGTGGATCAACTGATAGAAGAGGCTCTAGACAGCGGTGATTTTAAGTTGTGGAAAATGATTCAGAGGCAGACTGCAGAGGATGTGCCATGGATGTGGTTGGTTAATCCAGACCATTTATTCTTTGTGAAAAAAGAATTAAATATAGGTGAGCAGACATTTGAATCAAATGAGCAGCCTTTCTTTGTTTTCAATAATATCGAGGAATGGAAATGGGAAGAATAATATAAAAAACCTCTCCTTAATGGGAGAGGTTTTGAGTTTCTTGAGAGTTAATTTGTTCATCAGCTCTATTTGGACGCTTAATAAAGAAGGAAAGGATAAGAGCGAAAGCAGCGATAAAGGTAGCTACAAAGAAAGCATCGTTAATTCCATTAACCGTAGCTTGAGCACCTATTTCAGCCTTCATTTGAGCAATAGCTTCAGGACTTGGTTGGCCTGTCAGTTTGCTCATTGCTTTTTCAGCTAATTCTTCCGCATGAATTTTCGTACGCGACGTCATGACCGATACAAGCAAGGCAGAACCAATCGCACCGGATACTTGATTAAGTGTATTGTTTATAGCTGTACCATGTGGATTCATTCGGGCAGGTAATGAATTCATTCCATTTGTCATAACGGGCATCATGACCATTGAAATCCCTAACATACGAATGGAATACATGACAATTAATGTTGTATAAGAGGTGTCCATTGTTAATTCACTGAAGAAATATGTTGTGATTACTGTGATCGTTAACCCGACTATAGCAAGAACACGACCGCCGAATTTATCAAATAAATTACCGGTAACAGGTGACATAATCCCCATAATAATGGCCCCTGGAAGCATTAATAAACCTGAATCCAATGGAGAAATCCCACGTATATTTTGTAGGTAAATTGGCATTAGAATCATAGCTGAGAACAACGCCATATTTACAACAATCGAAATTGCCGAAGATAAGGAGAACATTGGATGTTTATAGACACGGAAATCGAGCATAGGCTCTTCCAATTTAAATTGGCGAACAATCAACAAAATTAAGGCGATTGTGCCGGCAATCAGAGTGCTGTATACCTCGACATCTCCCCAGCCTTTATCACCTGCTGAGCTAAATCCATATAATAATCCACCAAATCCGATACTAGATAAAATCACGGATAATGTATCTAATGAAGCGTCACTTTTTTCTTTCGTATCTTTTAATTTAAAGATTGAAAGGAGTAGAACAATCACCGCGATTGGGATAATCATATAGAACAGATATCTCCATTCGTAATGTTCGATAATCCATCCTGATAATGTTGGTCCAATTGCAGGGGCAAAAGTCATCACAAGACCTAAAACGCCCATTGCAGATCCACGTTTTTCAATTGGGAAGCTGGTTAAAAGAACGTTCATTAAGAGTGGCATCATAATGGCAGAGCCTGCAGCTTGAATCATTCTTCCAATTAATAACAGTGTGAAACTCGGAGCAAATCCGGAAAAGACGGTTCCGATTGTAAACAAAATCATCGCGGTTATAAATAAATTCCTAACTGAGTACTTCTGGATTAAGTATGCAGTCGTAGGAATGATAATTCCGTTTATAAGCATATATCCTGTTGCCAGCCATTGAATAGTTGTTGCCTGAACATCAAAATCCGTCATCATGGACGGAAGGGCAACATTCAATAAGGTAGAGTTCAAAATTGAAACAAATGCACCGGCTAAAAGAATAGCTATGATTCCATAATTAGGACGCACTTGTTGTTTTTCTATTGTTGCCATGTACTTCTCTCCTTTAATTTATACTAAGTGTTTAATTTTTAGACTCTGAATTCATGTTGAATATATTACTCCCTTTCTCCTCGTTTGGCAATTAAAAGAATTCAGTATTTACAAATTTGTATTTACCCAAAAAATAAGCTAATATACACTCAAATAACTGAAGAAGTCATAGGAATGGATTGAGTTGTTATGAACGTAAGGAAAAAGGAAGTCGTTAATCATGCGAAGAAACTTTTCATTGAAAAGGGCTATAGAAATACCTCTATTCAAGAGATTTTAGAGGATAGCGGGATATCCAGAGGTACGTTTTATAATTACTTCCCGTCTAAAAGTGAGTTATTCAAAGCTGTATATGATGCGTTCCTTGAGGAGTATCATAAACAGCGGGATGAATTGATTATTGGAAGAGATCTAAGTGATATAGACATCTTTATAGAACAACTTCATATACAAAGAAAATCACATTCTCATAATCAATTATTTCTTCTTATAGAAGATGTAATGGTTTCGAATGATGTTGAATTAAAGGAATATTTGAAACAAACACGATGGTTATATTTAAATTGGATTTACAACCGTCTAGTCGATCTATTTGGGGTGGAGAAGAAACCATATTTGTTAGATTGTGCGATTCTCCTTTCCTCGATGCTTCAACATCACATGCATTTTTATAGTATCGCAAAAGGAGACAATGATACGAAAAGAGCCATTCGTTATTATTTAGATTGCATAAAGGTGATTGTGGATGATTTGAGTAAGAATGATGTTGTTTTAATTGAACCGGAAGTCTTAAATAGGTTTATTCCGAATGCCCCTAAGGGAAATAGAGATTTTTGCTACGATTTAATCCAAACCGTTAACAAACTGAAGACATACCTTGAGCAAGAGGCTTTAGAACCGGAGTATCGCGTGGAAAAGTTACAAATAATTGAATTTCTGCAGGACGAACTATTGCATAATAAAGCCCCGCGCCATTATGTAGTTAAAAATATGATTGCTTCTTTAAATCTCGATCCTATCTTAGTGAGTAATGCTTACTATGGAGATTTTAAAGAGATTATTATGGAGTGGTTGGATAAGTAATAAAAGAGCCATGCTACGCAAGTCGTTGTTTGCCAGCATGGCTTTTATATATTTCGTATGATAATTATTATGAAACGATTTTAAGACCAATAGCGGATAGTAAGATAATCACTATGAAAAATATTCGCTTTATACTTTTAGCTTCTCCAAATAAAACCATACCGATTAATGCTCCGCCAGAAGCACCAATTCCCGTCCATACAGCATAGGCTGTTCCCATGGGAAGTGTCTTCATTGCGAACGATAGACTGAAAAAACTGCCGGAAAATCCGATGATTAAAAGAAGTAGAGATAACAAATCTCTTTTTTTATTAAGTCTATTAATCATACCTACACCGAAAATTTCTAAAAATCCAGCGACAATCAATGCGAACCAGGCCATTAGAGGTTAGCCTCCTTTTTGGAACTGTCCTCATCAGTCACCATTTTCAATCCGATTACCCCTATTAATAAGAGAAGGATCAATCCTATTTTCTCTATCTTTAAAGGTTCACCAAAAAAGAGAACTTCTGCAATAACTGTTCCGACTGTCCCTAATCCAACAAAGACAGCGTATACCGTACCAACCGGTAGATAACGACTTGCATCAATCATCATGTAGAAGCTGATACAAATAGCTAGAAGTGTAATCAGCCACATCCAAATAGTATCTGCATTTTTAAGTCCGCTTACCCAGATGACTTCAAAGAAAGCTCCGATAAAAACCTTTACCCAATGTTTATTCATTATGCCACTCCCTTGTTGGTAAACTATATAGTAGCCTATTATCTTGTTATTCTGTTCATTTTAACAATTATCCAGTTAGTATGCGAGTAGAGAAATTGCGAGGAAGTTTGGTAAACTGATTATATAAGAAGGGTGCGGAGGTGCAATTATATGGATACTCCAACTGTTTCAACTAAGGAATTAATAAAAAATATTCGTTATATTGGGGATACTTACCCAAAAGATGAGCTGGACCGGTTATTGAAACGGGAGGATACTATTACCGAACTAATAGAAATTTTAAATCTGGTTAGGCAGGAACCGGAATTATTTTTAAGTGAACGGGATCGATTTGACCACATTTATGCTGCTATTTTATTAGGGCAGTTAGGCGCGAGAGAAGCATTTTATCCATTTTTAGAAATATTAAAATTACCGAATGATCTAGCATTGGATTTATATGATGAGTATTTAGTTACAACGGCAGGACGAATCCTAGCTGATACTTATCCTGGCGAAATAATAATGGATGGGAATTCTCCTTCATTTCCGGATTTGGATGCTTTATTTGAATTAATAGATGATATATCTTTGGATGAGTGTATTCGGGCGACGGGTATTCAGGCGATTACCTCCCTTGTCCTGCAAAAACGTATATCAGGGGAAATGATTGAATATTACTACCATGATCTTCTACGGGGTGATCTCGATGATGAGACTGGTTATATCTATACCATTTTAATTGATTCATGTATGGTGCTTAATTTTCGAAATCTATATGACGATATCGAGGAGGTATTCGCTCTAAAGAAAGTAGATGCCTTTCATATGTCATTCGATGATGTAGCGTCTCAATTCAGAAATTATGATCCAATGTATGCCAATGATTATTGCCCCATCACAAACATTCATGAAGAGTTCACTTGGTGGAATGGTCAATTTCAACCAGATAATACCAGGAATATTGGGGAACTAAAAGTAGGTAGAAATGAACCATGTCCATGCGGAAGTGGAAAGAAGTATAAGAAATGCTGTGGTAAATCCTAATTTATCGTTTGAACAAGATAGGTTAGTTGGTTGTAAATGTTATTGTCTTGTATAGTAAAGCTGCCATTTTTATGGTGGCTTTATTTTGTTTTCTATGCAATCAAGGCAAGTTTAAAAGATAGCCGATTAACGGATAATCACTTATATATTCCGAGAATTCATACTATAATATATCTATTATACCAAAGTTTGGAAGTGGTGATTTGGATGGGGCTGGAGTTACAGAAACCGAATCGATTGAGTAGGGGAGACCGTATCGCTGCAGTCAGTCTTTCTTGGGGAGGAGCGGGTGACCCTGATATCCGTTGGCGTTATCAAATAGGAAAGAACCGGTTGGAGGAATTCGGCTTAGAAGTTGTTGAGTTACCGCATACGTTAAAGGGTTCTGAGTATGTGCACGAGCATCCAGAGGAGAGGGCGCGAGATTTGATGAATGCCTTTGGGGATCCTTCCATTAAGGCAATATTCTCCTGCATAGGCGGGGATGACAGTATTCGGATACTGCCCTATATCGACTACGAAATTATCAAAAAGAATCCTAAGATTTTCCTTGGATATTCTGATTCAACTGTGACTCATTTTATTTGTTATAAGGCAGGTTTAATGAGTTATTATGGTCCATCGATATTAGCTGAGTTCGCAGAAAATGTAGAGGCTTTTGACTATACAAATCATTGGGTGAAGAAGGTTTTATTTTCTGGAGAACACATTGGCAAGGTGGAGCCACCAACTGAATGGACCAGTGAATATATCCCATGGGAACAACAGAATTGGACACGTAAAAGAAAGACAGTTCCCCATCGTGGCTATGAGGTGTTACAGGGCGAAGGGATACATACGGGGAATTTATTGGGTGGATGCATGGATGTACTTGAAATGCTTAAAGGAACTGTAGTTTGGCCCGCACAAGCCGAATGGAAGGATAACCTTTTGTTTTTTGAGACATCAGAAGTGAAGGTAAGTCCGGATCTGTTTATTAGTTGGCTCCGTAGTTATGGGGCTCAGGGAATTTTGCAAAATGCTAAGGGCTTGTTATTTTCCAAGCCATACGATGATTGCTATTACGATGAATATAAGAAAGCAATCCTGATGGTGGTGCGAGATGAGCTTAAGTTACTGGATATGCCAATTTTCTATAATATGAGTTTTGGGCATACGTCTCCAATGAGTACAATCCCTCTTGGAGCGATGGGTGAATTAGATTGTGAACGAAAAACGTTTAGTATACTGGAATCTGGTGTGAGGTAAAAGGTAAAAAACAGTATCCCAATCATTGAACAAATTGGGATACTGTTGAAGTTTACCGATATGAATCATGACTTGGGTGAAATAAATCTTCTTCCGCATTTCTTACAATTGAAAAATGTTCAACATTGTAATGACCATGTAGAGTCTTATTATGGTGTTGGATGATTTGTTCAGGGTCTATAATTTCATTGCCATTTGTAGAATGTCCATCACCAACTAATGTGACATCAAATCCGTTAATAGTGGCTGTTCTAACTGCACTATCAATACAGTGTTGTGTCTCGCAGCCCATTATAACAATATGTTCTATTTCTTTAGAGTGTAAATAATTTAAAAGTCCGGTCCCATGAAAGGCATTCGTTGCTACCTTGTCGAAGATTTTTGCTTCTACTGGTACATGAATTTTATCATGAATTTGAAATCCCTTACCTTTACCACCAGCAACATCAAGATCTCTTACAAATACAATAGAAACATTTGCTTCTTTGGCCTTATCAATGACTAAATTAATAGTCTGGATTAGTCTCTCTTTCATGAAAACAGCCTTTACTTCTTTATTCCCATCCATTAATTCTTGTTGTCCATCGATCACTAGCAATAATTGATTCAACTCATTTTCCCCTTTCAAATAGGGAGAAACCCTCTTTTATTTAGCAGTATTCCCCAGGTTATCAATCACACTGCGGTATTTTTTATTATTCATACGAATTACCTCCCAGTTAAAATACTATCTAAAAACCAGCGCATTGAATTTTCAGACAATTAAACCTTAACATAGCCTGATTTAAAAAGATATGTAGAAAAAAGCCACCGATAGTTTCGGTGACCATGATGGTGATATGAACTTGGTTTAGATACTTTTATTCCGGTCAAATAGATAACTTTCTCCCTTTTCATATAAGGCAATCGATTGTCTAACCCATTTCTGTTTAGGAATGAATTTATGGACAAGAATAGCAGCAACTATTCCAAGAACAGCACCTACTAAAATATCGACGGGATAATGAACCCCGACATAGATTCGGGAAATAGAAAGAAGGAGTGCTAGTGCTGCCCATAAATACCAGAATCGTCTCCGGAAGAGGGCAATAGATATACAAACAGAGAAGAATACAATCGTATGATCACTAGGAAACGAGTTTCCAACCTCTTTTTCAATTAACTTGTTAACATTGGACCAAACAGCAAATGGTTGATGATGGGAGTAGATTAACCCGATCAATTTGCCGGTTACTTCAGCGACAAAAAATGAAATAACGGCACTAACCACCATTAATTTATTTTCTGTTTTACGAGTTAGCCAATAAAACAACAGAATAAGTATCAAGCAATAAACCGTATATTCAGCGAAAAAAATAAAAAGGGGGTTTATATCAGGATATTCCTTACCTATGTCATTGACCGCACGAAATAATGTAATATTTGCTTCTGAATTAGTCATTTTTTCATTTCCTCCCAAGTTATTCTATTATGGATAATTTACTCGGATTTTTCAAGAGATTCTATAACTCATTAGTTCTAAGCATTCAGATCGTTTAGTTGTAAGAGTATATTGTGTTAAAATTTAACAAAATCATGAATGAGAGGAGGATTAGGAGGATGAAACTACCTTTATCTGCAATGGAACGGAGCTATCTTCGTAAAAACCGGGTTCGAATAGACCAAATTCCTACTAAAACGACGGATGAATTAAGAGATATCTTGAATTGTTCGGAAAATCGGGCAAAAGAATTGAAGGGTCTTTCAGAATTTCAGCAAATACCTTCAATTGGGCTGGGTGCAGCCAAGATGATGGTACGTGAACTGCAGTTCTATTCTGTAAGCGAAGTCAGAAACGAAAATCCTGCAGAATTATTTGATCGCTATGAAGAGTTGATAGGCTGCCGTGTCGATCCATGTGTAGAAGATCAGCTCCGCTGCATTGTTTTTCATGCGAATGAATTAAATAGTGTACTGGAGTGGCCAGATTTTACGGAGGAAAGGAAAGCGTATCGAAATATCCATGGATATCCGCTGAATCGCCCTGAAAAAACAGGATTAAAAAATTTATCACGTTTGACATCTCAGAATGGTCGAAGTTAAAAAGGAGGCTAATATGAGAACAGCTTTTCGTTTATTACTGCCTTATTTAATTGTCATGGTTGTACTCGGTTGTTCAAAAGAAGAGGAAAATGACACCGTTGTCAGGAAAACAGATACAAATGAAAAACAACCATATGATATTGAAGTGGTTGCTGAAGGGCTGAATGTACCATGGGAATTAGTTATTGCTGAAGATGGGAGAATGTTTTTTACGGAAAGACCAGGACAAATTAGGGAAATTCGTGATGGAAAAGTAGTGAAAGAGCCGCTTCTGTCTTTGGCGGCCCCTTTCATTAGTAAAGGAGAGGGAGGATTACTTGGATTGGCGCTAGATCCTGATTTCCAAACGAATCACTTTATGTATACGTATCACACCTATGAACATAATGGTGAAATCAAAAACCGTGTTCTTCGTCTTGTAGTCGATGATAATCAAGCTAGTATTGATAAAGTGATTCTTGATGGGATTGTTGGTGATACGAATCATAATGGAGGGAGGATGAAGATAGGTCCTGACAAGATGCTCTATATTACCGCAGGAGATCGGTATGAACCTGACTTAGCTCAGAATAAGACAAGTATGGGCGGCAAAATCTTCAGAATCCAGCCAGATGGTTCGATACCGGATGATAATCCAATAGAGGGCTCACCTGTCTACAGTTATGGCCATCGTAATCCGCAGGGACTAGCCTGGCATCCTGTAACAGAAGACTTATTCAGTTCGGAACACGGCCAATCGGCACATGATGAGATCAATTTAATTGATCCAGGAAAAAATTATGGCTGGCCGATTATTCAGGGGGATGAAGAAAAAGAGGGGATGCAAACCCCTATAGCCCAAAGTGCAACTGAAACATGGGCACCGTCAGGAATGACATTTGTCTCCAAAGGTGAATGGGAAAATCAATTACTGGTTGCCAATTTACGTGGCATGCAGGTACTTAAGGTAGAGCTTGATGAATCTGGCAAACAGGTAGAAAAAATCGATTCCCTCTTTAAAGAAAAGTATGGGAGAATCCGAAATATCATAGAGGCACCGGATGGGTCCTTATATATGATGACCAATAATCGGGATGGAAGAGGTAATCCAACTGACAAAGACGACAGAATCATTCGTTTGATTCCTAAAAACCCAAATATTTAATTACTGTTAAACAATTGAAATAAGATTAGAGCGCCTCATATGTTTGTGATCCTTCTCCATATGAAGTGCTTTTTTCTATAAATATATTAATAGACTGAAGTGAGATGGTGAAGAAGTTAAAAACGTATATTCATCTGCTTCTTGGTTTATTGCTGGCAATTGTATTTTTGGAGCTTTAGGTGGGGTGGAGCCATGATGCTTGGTGCTGTATACCCTGAAATGGATGCTATGAAATTGTCAGTATCTTTACTGGATCCTATTCCTTTTATAAACATCTGGTTTATACCGGGTCTATTATTATTCTGTCTGAATGGAATTGGCAGTGGTTGGGCGGCCTATATTTGTTTCAGGAGAAATCATGGAGCAGCGGGGAGAATTGCGCAAATCATAGGTTCTATGCTATTCGTTTGGATTATTGCTCAGATAATCGTGATAGGAGTCGTGGAAATCATGATGGCCGTTTTCCTGATAAACAATAGAATGGAAAAGCACTCAACTATTTATCATCCTAGCTGAGTGCTTCAATATTAGTAAGTTTGAGTTCAACATGATTTCGTCCATTTGCTTTAGCCGTATAGAGGGCTTCATCTGCTTTATGAATCAAAGAAATATAGCTATCCCCTTTTTCAAAGGTGGTTACACCAAAGCTTGCTCGGATTTGATACGTACCAAGGGGCTCCTTTTCTATTGCATTCCGTAAGCGCTCCGCGATATTCAACGCACAAGGATATTTGGTTTTAGGTAAAATGAGAATAAATTCCTCACCACCAAAACGGGCTAGTACATCAAAGGTTTTCACATTCTTTTCGAGAACTGATGCAACATGTTTCAATGCCCGATCTCCCTCTAAATGTCCGTATTTATCGTTAAAATCCTTGAAATGATCGATATCTATTAGTAGGATACTTAAATCATTCTCTAGTGGTGCTTTTTCTATAAATTTTGTTAAGTAGTAATCTGCCGTTCTTCTGTTATTAATACCGGTTAATCCATCCTTATAGGCGATAGATTCAAGCGTGAAAAATTTTTCCTTCAGTTCGGTACGCATGTGCTCGATACCGGTGATTAAACGGCCTAGTTCATCATCTTTATGATAGTCTGGGACTTTAACCGAAAAGTCTTTATTTGAATAGGAAGTAACGCTTTGCTCTAATTCCACAATTGGTTGAACCAAACTGGTTAAATGCCAGATGATATAGAAAACAGCCAGTACCAGCATGAGTAGAATACCAAAACAAAAAATAGTTAGAATAATCATCACCCTGTTTTGTGAACGCTCTTCCATTTCTGATTTTAACAGTTTAATTTCGTTTTTTGTCTCTTTATAATGGAGCCGTATATGATCAAATGCCATTTTACTATTATCAAGTACATCATTTGAAATGAGTTTATTATCTTTAATAACTTTTATTTGAACATCTCCATACTCACTAATCCATATTTCTCCGCTAGTAATCAAGGTAGTAATAGATTTACTGACGCTTGGAAAAATGATTATATCTTGTTTGAGCTTTTCAGAGGTTTGCTGAAATGTTGTAGTCCCTAAATAAAATGGTTCAAGAAAGGCATCATTTTTAGATAAACTATATCCTCGCTGCCCCGTCTCTTGATCGATTAAAGATTGATAGAGAACTAATACATGTTCGTTCATGGCTTCTAGTTGTTTCATTGTTTTGTTTGAAGAAACAAATTCACTCTTTACATAAAAAAGAGATGCTAAGTTTAAACAAATCCATATTAATCCAATGGATAATAAACTCCAGAAGAATCGATGCCCAATTTGCCATTTGAATACTTTTTTACGCAGAGTAATTCACTCTTTCTATTGGTATTAAAAGTTAATTCTACATTATTTTACAAAGTTTTTACAGGTTTTTTCTTTAGAAAGTTTTTGATTAGTTTGAGTTAGAATGACAAGAAAAAGGAGCTGCAAAATATAGAGATATAAAATCTACTAAAGAGCAAAGGAATAGATTATTTGGGGGCAAATCATACCTCGTCCTATAGGTCATAATTGGAATTGATTGTATATAGAATTCCATTTCTGAGGTCAGTATAATATAAAGGTTGAAATTTATTATTATATTACCTATGGAAAGAAGAATCAGCATGCTTAAACAATATATTCTTGATTTGCATAACGAATTTGCTGGATACAATTCGGCGAAGCTTCGTAAAGATATTATGGCAGGTATTACAGTCACGGCTGTTGCACTGCCTTTATCGCTGGCGTTCGGGGTGAGTAGTGGAGCGGATGCAGCAGCCGGATTAATTACGGCAATTCTAGCCGGACTAATTATCAGTATGCTATCAGGTGCCTCCTATCAAATATCAGGACCAACGGGAGCAATGTCTGCTATTTTGATAGCTGTTGTTGCTCAGTATGGGCTTGATGGAGTGTTTATTGCCTGTTTGCTGGCTGGTATCCTTTTGGTGATTGCTGGTTTATTGAAATTTGGTCGTGTCGTTTCTATTATACCGATGCCGGTTATCACAGGTTTTACATCAGGAATTGCTATCATTATCGCAATGGGACAAGTGGATAACTTTTTTGGTGTTGAATCGAGCGGAGAGAATCCTATTGCCCAAATCATGTCTTATATAGAGAATGGTTTCCATCCTGATTTTGCCACGGTATTGATTGGTATCATTACCGTTGTCACGATGATTGTTTGGCCGAAAAAATGGAATGCGATTATTCCATCATCCTTAGCAGCCTTACTGCTTGTTTTACTTATAAATGCCCTTTTAAAATTACCAGTTGCGGTAGTGGGAGATATACCAAAAACATTTTTACCGGAAAACCGACTAGTGTTTGGGGATTTATCTCTCGCTAAAATTGAATCATTGATTTGGCCGGCAATCAGTATTGCAGCCTTAGGAATGATAGAAAGTTTATTATGTGGTGCATCTGCCGGTCGTATGGTTGGAGAAAAAATGAATGGGGATCGTGAACTGGTTGCACAGGGAATTGGGAATATGATTATCCCATTCTTCGGAGGCGTTCCGGCTACAGCTGCGATTGCCCGTACGAGTGTGGCGATAAAAGCCGGCATGCAAACAAGATTGACGGGAATTTTCCATGCAGTTGGGTTGCTATTGTCGATGTTTCTTCTTAGCCCGATTATGTCGAGTATACCGATGTCTGCTTTAGCAGGTATTTTGATTGTAACGGCATGGCGAATGAATGAATGGGAAAGTATACATTATATCTTCTCTCACAAATTTAAAGGGGCCATCTTTAAATTCATACTAACATTGCTTGCGACTGTTGTGTTTGACTTAACGGTTGCCATTGTTGCTGGAATTGCTCTATCTGCCATATTATTTGTTATTAACAGTGCAGACGTAGAGATGAACATCAGTAAAGTGGATATCGAAAAATTAGAAGATAAAGGGATAAAATTAGATCAGGCATATGATGATATACGGGTTGTTTACCTCACCGGGCCTATTTTCTTTGCAACGGTGAGCTCGTTGACTGATCGCCTGGAAGACATCAGTCAAGGGATAATGATTCTTTCTATGCGCGGTGTATCCTCTATTGACGGTTCTGGGGTACAAGCCTTGCTTGAATTCTGCGAATTAAAGAAACAAGAGGGTGTAACCATCATCTTTAGTGGTGTGCAGCGTAGAGTTCTCAGCCGATTTGAACGAGGCGGTATTCTGGAGGTAATTGGAGAAGATAATGTCTTCTGGAGTACGGACCAAGCACTTGCTAAAATCAATCAAATACAAAGATAAGATAAATGAAAAAGGAGAGCGCTAAAGTTGGCTGCTCTCCTTTTTCATTGCAAGCTGCTAGGACAGCTTTTTACCGTATATTAGATATCGTTCTTTTGTTTTTTCATTTGGGAAGAAGGAATCATCAATGACAATCCATCCTTTTTTATCATAAAGATTTCGTGCAGCCAAATTGGGATACTGGGTTGTTAATACGGATGTATGAAAAGGCAAGTCCTTTAATAAGTGATCGTGTAACAATTCCCCAATTCCTTGCCGGCGCATGGAGGAATCGACACATAACTCAACGAACTCAAAACAATTTGTCAGCCATTCATTGGATAAGTCTGGTTTTAGATGACTACTCAATAGTTCATGATAATATTGTCCTGGTAAAGAAGCATAGCCATAGGTGAATCCAACAGGTTTTTCCTCTTCAGTTAAGCATATATACCCTCTAAAATCCTCATAATGCATGTGCCGGTTGAATTGTTCTGTACAGTCAGTATCCATATTCCATACTTGTTGATACAGAGAAACGATTTCCTCGAGCGAATGATCTGTTCGATTCCACTTTACTATTTGAGCCATAGTGTGCTATACCAATTTCTTATTCGAATATAGAACTGATTTGTTTGATTTCCTCAGCAGATAACGCAACATCCAATGTTTTAAGATTATCAATTACTTGTTCAGGCTGTTTTGCACCAGGGATGATGACATCAATGGAGTCCTGTGCCAAGTACCATGCAAGGGTAAGGTGAGTGATATGAACGTTTTTAGCATCCGCAATTTTGCGAAGCTGCTCCACCTTTGCCAGGTTCTGATCAAATAGTTCTCCCTGAAATAATGGGTTACGGGAACGTCCGTCATTAAAAATGGATTTCTTTGTGTATTTTCCGGTTAAGAGACCGGATGCGAGTGGGAAGTATGGAACAAATGATATATTCTGTTCAACTGTATAAGGGAGGAATTCTTTTTCAGCATCTCTTTTAAATAGATTGTATTCAGATTGAATCACATCTACATATCCATCTTTATTGGCTTCCTTTAATTGTTCCAAAGAAAAATTGGATACTCCGATAGCACGGATTTTCCCGGCATCTTTTAGTTCCTTTAAGGCACCAACAGCTTCATCCTTCGGTGTATCTTGATCTGGGAAATGAATGTAGAAGAGGTCTAAATAATCTGTTCGTAAACGGATAAGGCTATCTTCCACAGCTTTTTTTAGGAAGGCAGGGGAGTTATCAACTGCAATTTCATTTTTTATAAACTTATGAGCTCCTTTTGTAGCTATAACAAGATTTTCTCGATTGCCTTTTTCTCTAACGATTTCTCCAATTAATTCCTCTGAGCGTTCTGGTCCATAAAAATAGGCGGTATCAATAAAATTTACACCATGATCGATGGCTGTGCGTATGATTTCCCGTCCTGTTTCCTCATCGAGATTTGGATAGATATTATGTCCTCCAACTGCGTTTGTTCCAAGACCAATCGGATTTACAAGTAAGTCTGTTTTGCCTAACTGAACTTTTTCATTCATAAAAAAAACCCCCTTCACATGTAATGGTTTCATCATAACAAAGGAGGAGAAACATATGGAAATGATAGGGTTTAAATCAGATAAAATAGCAAAAGGTCTCAAGGAGTATCTCCTCGAGACCTTTATGCAAAGAGGGGGGATTTATTTCTGTTCTATGGCTTTTATGATGTGTTCTACTAGTAGTATAATCTAGTTGATAACGATTATCAATATCATTTAGATGAAAAAGATGTAAAATTTATTACAAATACATAACTAAATTTTCAGGATTAAATTTTGGTTGAATAATCATGAGCAGTTTGAATGCCTTTTTTATAGGGATTATAAAAAGGAGGGCATTATTGAACCTGTGAATCAATCAAAAATGTAATCAGCGTTCTACATTTTTGTTTAAACAAACCTGCAATCTTCATTGGACAAAGGTTTGGAGAATTCTATTATTTATCAAAGGCAATGGAATCGGTGATATCTGTCAGCAAGGATGACAGCACTACTGAAGCCAACAATTAAGCAACGAGCTTCACCTGTGATAGTATGTTACAAATCATAACCTGCTTACGAATGAGCATTTTGTTTGCTACCTTTTACGCAACTCACTAGAATGAAGGTCATATAAAGGAGGAATTGTCCCTATGAATGAAAAATATGCTTCTCTTTTCGAGAGCTTAACACTGCCAAATGGTGTTACGTTGAAAAATCGATTCGTACTCGCCCCAATGACGCATTACTCTTCTAATCCTGATGGAACGATTTCTAATCAGGAACTTTCATATATCGCACAGCGTTCCAAGGAAATCGGCTTGGTTATCACTGCTGCAGCAAATGTATCATATAGTGGAAAGGCGTTCACAGGTCAGCCATCTATTGGACGCGATACAGATATAGCAGGTCTAAAGAAACTAGCCGATACAATAAAGGCTGAAGGAGCTAAAGCAATCATCCAGCTTCACCATGGCGGACGGGAAGCTTCGGCTGAACTTGTACCGAATGGGGATGTTGTGGCTCCAAGTGCTGTTGAAAAAGAAGGTGCAACTACACCACGCGCATTAAAAACTGCAGAAGTACAGCAAATCGTTGCTGATTTTGGAGAAGCGACTCGTCGTGCTATCGAAGCTGGCTTTGATGGTGTCGAAATTCACGGTGCAAATGGATATATTATCCAACAATTTTACTCTCCATTTTCCAATCGTCGTGAAGATGAATGGGGCGAGCGCTT
>JAZUQD010000268.1:0-8402 GCA_045605505.1 Pradoshia sp. | reverse complement strand
TTTTGTTCATATCCTCTTATATCTTCGTTACATTGATCCGTTTCAATTATGACCGTTTGATAGGTATCCTGAAGGGTGGGATATTTATTCATTAACCAAATGATATCTCCCCTTGTTTCAATAATATCGGTAAGCTCGTCTCTTTGGCAAAAGGGGCAGGCTGTTGTTTTATTACGGATGGTTTCAGGTTTTTGACTACCGATTGCACTTGAAAAATATAATTGCTGCTGATCCATATTTGCACCTACCTTACGATCTTTTAAAAACTCAATATGTTTAATTATAAAGTAAAGATATGAGCGAATATATCCTTTTACCCAAAAATAAGCAAACAAAAAATTGAAAATAAGTGTAAAAATACATAAAAATGAGTCGATAGTAACAATAAGATAATTTTTAATTGATTCGTTTATAAAAGGGGAGGATTACGAAATGGACTTCAAAGGTAGCAATCAAGGTGTAAATGGAGAAATAGGAGATGTCATTTACTTTAAAAGAGGTCATTTATTTGTTTTTGGTGAAATTATAAATCTTAGAGAAGGTTCATGCATTGTGGAAATTTCTCAAGCATATGCAGATGAATTGAAACTTGCTACAACAAGAACAGTTATCAGGCATGGAAATTATAAAATAATTGAAACGAAAAAAACTCATACAAGGGCAGTGGAGCAGCAAATAGAATCTTCCTATCCAACACATTATCAGTGAATGGTCGCCTAATTTAGAGAAAGCTATAAACTATTTGTTAGTATTGTAAAACTGTTTCTTCTATTTTATCGGATCGTTTTTCTATTGTGCCTATGTAGTGATACACTTAGAATAAGTTTTATATTATATATGAGAGTAGGGAAAGCATGAAAATTAAATTGATCATCTTTCTAGCATCTACAAAAGAACTTAATAGAAACGAAATCGTAATGAAAACAGTTGAATCAGCTTTCCGTCCTATGAAAGGAGACATTATGGATGATCCCGGTTTTGATCCGAGATTTCATAATGGGTATGAGGTTGTTAAAGTGACTGTTCATTATGAGAAAAATGAATGCTATGTATCACTGTCTCCACTTGCTAGTGAAATGGAGGAAATTAGCCTAGACGACTATTTAGAAAGGTTAATTTCAAATGGGTGGAAGATTGTTTCAAAAGAGGAACTATTGATTGGCTAATTATCAACTATGAACTTTATACATAAAAAACAGGTGAAGAAAATTCTTCACCTGTTTTATTTGGGTTCTTATGAAAGGCCCCTTTGCCAATTAGATTAAGCTCCAACTTTCACATTGTCTGAGTCGGGCTGATTTGTTCTTTCTTTCTTTTGCAGCAACCACATTAATCCTGTCGATATGATGCCGAGGATACCGATCAACATCCAGGCAGAAGTAATTGAATAGGCTTCGATAAAGCTTCCCATAACCAGTGGACTTGTTGCGTATCCAGCGCCAATCACGAGTGGGAGTATACTGCTGACTCTGCCTCGGTGTGAAGCCGGTGTTTGATTCGCGATAAAGGTTGAAGCATTTATTGCAATCATGATCTCCCCGATTGTCATGATGAAAATAGATACATAGAAGAAGGGTAGCAGAGTGGTAAAGGCCAGCATCCCAAAGGCGACAGCATACAATAAAGCTCCACCGGCTATTACTTTTATCGGTCTTATTTTATTTGTCAGTTTAGTAATGATTGGAGTAAAAGTGATAACCAATATCCCGTTAAAACCAGCGAGCGTTCCGTAATAAGCTGCACCTGAATCATTAAATAATTCCTCTAAATGAAGCGGAATGGTGAACGCCCATTGAGCATATTCGAATTCAATACACAGCATGATAAAGGCGAACATAATTAAAATAGGTCTGGCAAACAGCACCTTAAACACAGAGCCCTCGACATGTTGCTCAAGTTTTCTATCCGGTTCATCTATCACCGAAACATGCTTGGTTTTTGTCTCTTTTATAAAAATCAAAATCAATGAAGTAGCTAAGAGGGTGGCTGTTCCGTCGATGATAAAAATAAGGTTTAAATGATTTTGATAGAGTAGACCTGCAATGACAGGACCAACGGCAAACCCCAAATTCCATCCCATATAGGTTAATGAATAAGCGCCCTTTCGATTTTCTGGAGTGGTTAAATCTGCTAAGAGAGCATCGTAGGCTGGTGAACATAGGGCATAGAAAAGGGATGACAGCATGAGTAAATAGGCCATGGTCATAGAAGGCTCTATAAAACCTCCTACAATAACGGTAAATGCCCCTAAGGCTTGTGAAACGACAATGATAAATTTCCTGCCCAAAGTATCGGCCAGTTTCCCGCCCAAAATCATACTTGGTACAGAAATGACACTTAATAATGTAATATAAAGTCCTGCTTTGCCGCTATCCATACCAATCTTTTGAGTTAGAATCAGAACTAGTAAAGGTTGTATAAACCCTCCTAAACTATTAATAATCCGCGCAAAGAAGATGATATAAATTTCTTTCGGCAATCCCTGGTAGGGAATAAATAAATTCTTAATCGATTGCATAAACCCTCCTGTTACTAGTGTATTTACCTTCCAATAATTTCTATTTTAAAGATAAACAAGCAGAAAATGAATAGTTATTTTTTAAAAATTTAAAATTAATAGATTTATGGAGAAAGCTTGCAGGGATAAATTGGTATAATGGTATAAAATGATTTTATGAAGTCTTATCAACGAGAGAGAAGGGTTGCAGAGTGGAGTTTTATCATGTATTGATTCCGGTATTTGTCATTTTTATTTTAGGTTATATAGGGGAAAAGAAGATTGGATTTGATACGAAAACCATCTCGACCATGTCTCTTTATCTTATGACGCCTGTCCTTGTGTTTGAAACGTTTTATACAAACAAACTATCGATGGATTATCTCTATATCGTGATTTATGCGTTCGGTCTCTGTTTAGTGCTTATTTTGATTGTTTACTGTATTTCCTTGATTAAAAAATACAATCTGAAGGATACTTGCGGGCTTATTCTTGGTTCCGCATTTATGAATAATGGCAATTATGGCACTCCTGTAGCCTTATTGTTATTTGGGGCTGCCGGATTTGATTATGCCATCATTTTAATGGTTACACAAAGTATAGTGATGTCTACGATCGGGCTTTATGTAGCAGCCAGAGGAAGTGATATAGGCAGTGGAATGAAAGATACTCTTGCGGTAGTTATTCGTATGCCCGTTGCGTATGGGGCTGTTGTAGGACTTCTCTTTCAGTATAGCGGTATTTCGATTAGTCCTTCCTTGATGACCACAATCGATTTAGTTGGGAGTGCAGCCATTCCAACCATCATGCTCGTTTTAGGTATGCAGTTGGCTAAAATCAGTCTAAAAAATATTGAATATGAAAAGGTTTCGTATGCCTTACTAATTAAATTGGCTGCCTCTCCACTAATAGCATGGGGAATGACATGCCTGTTGCCTATTGATCCATTGCTCAAACAATTAATGATCATCATGGCCGGAATGCCTGCCGCTGCTAATACCACGATGTATGCCATTCAATTTAATACAAAGCCGGAGTTTGTTTCAATCTGTACATTTATTAGTACAGTACTTAGTTTAATTACATTGCCAATTATCTTTTATTTTGTTTTATAGATAATACAGCTTGATTAGGACAAGAATGATGGATTAAAGAATCACATAAAATGAACGTAGCTAATGGATTCCTATATTTAGAAAGAAGGAAGGTAGAGTGCATGAATAAACGTTAAATTTGGATTCCATATCTATTAATGGGAATCAGTTTAGTATTATGTGCAAGTGCCATCATTAATTCAATTCAATCGGAACCTCAAAGATATCCATCGTTCGGCTTGATTCCTTGTGTTATCGGTATTGTTTCATTTTTATATGTTAATAAAGTCTCAGATAAAAAGACGATTTTTCTATGGTTCACTCAAGTATTAAACGTGGCGTTTACAATCTTTCCATTGGTTACCCTTTTGTATTTTATGTCTTCCTAAAAGATATGTTTTGTTGACTAGACCTCCATCTAAGAGGTCTTTTATTTTACCTGTAAAGGAACTTTCCTTGGTACTTAACTGGATTTTCTTCTTGTAATCATCTTTACACAATAATTTTAAGAGCAAGATCCTTCTAACCATACCAGTGCACTGGTTTGGAAAAAATATAAAATTAATGAAACTTTTTACTTATGTCTATAGTCTAATAGATAGAGAGAAAAACAGGGGGGAGCCGGATGGAAGAAGAGACTTCCTTAGTTCTAAAGGCAGTAAAAGGCGATGATGCTGCCTTTTTAACCTTATTGGAACAACATAAGGAGCAATTGTATCGTATGGCCATTGTTTATTTGAAAAATGAAGAAGAAGCCCTCGAGGCTATCCAAGAAACGACTTATCGAGCTTACCGTTCAATTAGAAAGCTGAAGAAACCTGCTTATTTTTCAACATGGCTTGTAAGAATTTTATTAAATGTTTGTTCAAATGAATTAAGAACAAAGAAAAAGTACCATCAATTTATTGGACAGGAAAGTGCCTATACGGATAATTACAGACCATTAGAAATAGAAGAGGCCCTTATGTATCTGGATGAACCATCGCGTGAAATCATAATATTAAAGTATTTACGGGATCTGCCTATTACGGATATTGCGACCATTTGTGAATGTCCTCCAAGTACGGTGAAAACGAGACTTTACAGAGGTCTTCAGAAACTAAAAGAACTAATGAAAGAGACTGGGGGTACCAGCCATGTATGAAAAGGAGAGGCAGGATTTGTTAGAGCTAAAAAAGCAAATGGAATACATACCTATACCAGATGAAAAAGTAGCCGCAGTCATTCAAAGAGGGTTTCAAAAAGCCAAGCACAAGCGAAGAAATAAACAGATTAAATATTGGGGACTTGCATCTGCCGCACTTATACTTTTATCTTGCATTAGTCTGGTTCGTGTATCGCCAGCTTTTGCAGATGCTCTCTCTGCTATACCCGGTGCAGAAAAAATTATTAATCTAATCAGAAACGATAAAGGATATATGTCTGCAGTAGAAAATGATTTTTTGCAACCTATTGGTGAGACGCTAGAAAAGGGTGGATATAAGGTTACGATTGAATCCTTAATTGTTGATAGACACAGATTGGTGGTTTTTTATCATATCGATGGAGCAGCAGAAGATTTACAAATCGAATTCCCTAAACTATTGATTGATGGAAAAGAAAATGATCAACAATCGATATCGTATTCCGCCCATGATAATGGTGAGGGATCTTTGGATATTGATTTGCATCAACAGCTAACAGACGGAGGAAAAGTCGAACTTTTATTCCATCTTCAAAATAGCTCTGGCTTAATAGGCCCATTTAAATTTCCTCTCAAAATAGATCATTCCATGTATAAGGATCAACATAAACAGATGGCTATTAATAAAACTGTAACGATTGATCAACAAAATATTTCGTTTGGAAAAGTGGAGATTGATCCATTGAGCGTTAGGATTGAGGTAGACTATGACCCTGCTAACACAAAGAAAATCTTCAATTTGAGCCATGTTAGGCTAATGGATGAGCGTGGTGAAATATGGGGGGCTACCGGTGGTTATACCAGTGAGGAAGGAAGCCATATATATATTGAAAGTAATTATTTTCGGCAACCACAGAAACTGTATCTGCTGTTTGATGGGATCCATGCTCTTGATAAGGATGAGTTAATCATTGAAGTGGATGAAAAAACTGGCAGGCTCTTGAAATATCCTACAGATGGGTTTGTGCAATCTTCTGAAATAATAGAGGATAGGGTGAATATTTCTATGAAAATCCCTAAGGATTCGGAAACCGTTACGGCAGGGGGAACGATTACTGACGGAACTGGTAAGGATATTTCAACAGGGGAAATCCATTACCGTGAGTTAGATGGCTATGAAATCACGAGTTTCATTTATAAACCAGAAGAAGTAAGTGAAGGACCTCTTCAGATTCAATATGATACGTACCCGCTCACCCACAAACAACAAGTGAAACTGCGGATCAAATGAATGACTAAACTCAGGAATCAGCATGATTATGATTGTTGGCAGAGTTTTATCATAAATGTCATCCTAAGAGCTTATACATAATAATAGGAAACGGAAAGGGGGAAATCGGTTGAAAAAGAGTGCAATCATTAAAGGCGATTATCGATATTCCCTAAAGCGGGAATGGGATGATTACAATCTTAGGAAAGCTGTCTTTGTTCTTTTGAATCCAAGCACGGCTGATGACAAGTTGGATGACCGTACGACTATGCGTTGTGTTTCATTTGCAAAGAAAATGGATTGCGGCTCTATGGAATTGGTAAATGTATTTGCCTATCGGAGCAGGGACTGGAGAGAGCTCGGGAATATGCCTTTAGAAAAGGCGACAGGCCCAGAAAATCGGTTCTATTTAGAAAATGCTTTGCACAGTGGATCTGAAATCGTAGTTGGCTGGGGAGAAAACTGTACCATTCATCACCGTGATTATCAGGAACTATCCGAATGGTTTAAGGGGTATGTTCCAAACTGCCTTGGTACAACAAGAGACGGCCATCCCAGGCATCCTCTTTATGTAAGAAGCGATACCACGATTCAACCCTATCTCTTTCCAAATGTAAGTTCATTTAAGACACCGTTATAAAACCTAAGAGCTGTCGGATTTTCGACAGCTCTTACTAGATATTTTATAGGCAATTGTTTGGTTCTCTACGTGGCAGGAGGCGTTGTGGGAGGTTCAGGATCAGTCTCACCAGAGTTATCTTCTATTGGGGAATCAGGTTCTCCCTGTTCACAATCTGGACTTTCGTCTTCTTCTTCAGGTTTAGTAGGAGGTGTAACAGAGGGTTCAGGTTCTTACAGTTGGTTCTTTTGAGGTTTGTCCGATTCTTCTTCATTTTAATCCCCTGACTCGTTTACTTCTTCGCCTTCAATCGCGTTTTGTAAACTTTCAATGATTTCCTTTAATCCATCTTCAGTTTTATCCTCCATTTGGCTGGCGGAAGTCGTATTAAAGCTAAATGAAAAACTAGTTAAATCCACTACGCGCAGTAGCATAAACAGTTCCGCTGAGGTCAAAGTACGTTATTAATCCTCCAAATACTAAAAATCCGCTTAATAGTGCAATCCAAAAACTCTTTTTGGCCGTGTGCCCCCATTTAATCATTTCAGCCGTGTTTATCCATCAACCTCCTTTTTCATCCCTAAAAAAATTTTGGAATAGTGGAAGAGCGAGGTCCTTGTCCATTTAAATAAGTATGAACAATTCAGCCTATATTTGATTTGTGAACGACTGATTAATCAAGGGGTATTCCATATCAATTGGATTGCCAGAAAAGAAGAGGAACCAGATTCTTTTTTCTTAAGAAAATACATGGAAATCATAAATCTGAATGGTAGGAACGGTATACAACCTGGTATGAGGTTTTAGAAGTCTTAAATGTGGCGCAGAGCACATTGCCAATCACATTTACCATTGACCAACATAAAAAATCCTACTCGACTCAGTGGAAGGATGCGGTCATCCTCTTTATAGAGGCTTATATCCGGCCTTAATGAAATTTGGGCAAAGTGCTGGGGAGCTATTGTTGGAGTTCATAAACCCTGAGACTTCTGTAACAAAGATGGATTCAAATCTAAAAATTTCATTCTCCTCGCGTGAAGTTGATTTTATTAAGTCAGTGGCTGCAGAGGCGTCGACAACAAAGGCTGCTGTTCAGCCAGTTAGAGATTATATATCAACAATAGTGAGAAGGTTGAATGCCAAAAATCGAACGGAAGTAGCTGTAAAAGCTATAAGGATGGGAATCATAGATTAGCATTTACTAGAAAAGCGAGCGTACGTGAGGGTTTAGTATGTATTATATTTAAATAATATTATAGGCGAATAGTTGGATCGTATCGGTGATAAATGAAAATGTAAACGATGTCTTTTTTTCTCCTAGATTCATTAGGATTTTTATACTATTTTATCTGATTATATCACTTTACGTGATTTAAAGTTCGCTAAATGGATAGATAAAGTACTGTATATTAACAAAATGTAATAATAAAACACATCTTTGAAACATAACTGTAATATTAATATAACTTGTTTGTTAAATTCGAATGATATACTAAATCATGTTAGAAAACTAGATAAATAGAAATGGTATGAAAGACCTGATAGATTAAAGAAACTAGGAAGCAGGGGAAAACGTAATGATGAAGAAAAGAATTATAGCATTCAATACAGCTTTATTAATTGGATTCAGCAGTTACATAGGTATTCCGTCAGCCAGTGCCGCAAAAGATCCAGCTAAACAAGCAGAGGTAGATCAAGCACAAGCTGCTTTAAATGAGGTACAAGCTGAAATTTCGACTCTAAATAACCGTATTGCTCAAATCGACAAAGCTGTTAAAGATAATCAAAACATGATTAAT
>JAZUQD010000267.1:0-2049 GCA_045605505.1 Pradoshia sp. | reverse complement strand
GCAGAAATTTATAATTCAGGGCTTGATACTGTAGATAACGGACAGAGAGAAGCAGCCCTTGCCCTTGGTTATACTCCTAAGCAAACCTTTTGGAAGGTAATATTCCCCCAAGCTGCGCAACACTTCCTTCCAATATTAAAGGGCGAGTTTATTTCTATGGTGAAAACAACTTCCGTTGTAGGTTATATTTCTGTACAGGATTTAACTATGGTTACAGATATTATCCACGCACGTACCATGGAAGCCTTTTTCCCCTTGATAGTTACTGCGGCAATCTATCTGATTATCGCCAACCTGCTCACATCATTTTTAGATTTAATCGAAATCAAAATAAATCCTAAACACAGCAAACGAACTGTAAAGGGGGTTAAAATGTAATGACTAAAGAAGCTCTTATTAAAATTAGCGATGTTTGCAAGGCGTACCCCAATGTTACCCCTCTAAAAGATGTTAATACTACAATTTATAAAGGCGATGTAATTTCCGTTATCGGTCCTTCCGGTACAGGTAAGTCTACCCTTTTGCGTTGTATTAATATGATGGATCCACCCACCAGTGGCGACATATACATTAACGATGAAGCAATTACAGCTCCTAACTGCCAACTGCATTTACTTCGCCGTAAAATGGGTATGGTTTTCCAATCCTTTAACCTTTTTAACCACAAGACCGTCATCGAAAATATTATGATGGCGCCCATGGATTTATTAGGCAAAAGTGCCCAAGAGGCTTACGACAAAGGCATGGAACTTTTACGCACTGTAGGCTTGGCTGATAAAGCACTTAACTTTCCCGACGAACTTTCCGGTGGACAAAAGCAACGTGTTGCCATCGCCCGCACCCTTGCCATGGAACCGGAGATTATTCTTTTTGACGAACCTACTTCTGCTCTTGACCCTACAAAAGTTGGCGAAGTATTGGAAGTTATCCGCGAACTTGCCCAAAAGGGAATGACCATGCTTATCGTTACCCACGAAATGAATTTTGCCAAAGATGTTTCCAACAGAATTTTTTATATGGATCAAGGCGAAATTTATGAAGATGGTACACCTGAGCAAATCTTTGAACATCCTCAAAGAGAATTAACTCGTCATTTCATTATGCGCACTAAGCTTATGGAAGAAATCATCACCTCTAAAGATTTCGACTTCATCGCTATTCGTAATAACATTGACCAATTTGGCAAAAAGTACCTGCTTTCTCCCAAATCAATTCATAATATGCAAGTTGTTTTTGAAGAATTGTGCGTGCAAACATTATTACCCTATCAAGGAGAATCACCCAATCTACAATTTAAGATAGAGTATTCCGATAAGACAAACTCTACCCAAATTCGCATTGCTTATCCTGGCAAGGACTTTGACTTGGAAGAAGATATGGATATGATTTCTTATGCTTTATTGAAAAATGCAACTACTTCCATTAAAACAGCTTTAACTGAAAATGGCGAAAACGAATTCATTTTAGATATCAAATAAAATTCTGTTATAGCTTATGCAAGAACAGAATGATATAATTAAATCATACAAAGAATAGTGCTTAAGTTTCTTCATATTACACAAGCACATTAAAAATACAGGAGGCTTTTATTATGACTATTGATAAACAAATTAACGGCAGCGAACTTACCCTTTCTTTGACTGGTCGTTTAGATACCACTACTGCACCTGAACTGGAAGCAGTTATTAAAGAAAATATTACCGGCGTTACCAATTTAGTAATGGACTTCGCAGGTTTGGAATACCTTTCTTCCGCTGGCTTGCGTGTAATTTTGAGTGCTCAAAAAACCATGAACAAACAAGGTGAAATGGTTATCCGCAATGTAAACGAAACTATCAACGAAGTTTTTGAAATCACCGGTTTCATCGATATTCTCACCATTGAATAATATAAGTATGTCATTTTCAAGCGAAGCATGCGATGTGCTTCGCTTCTTTTGAATATAAACCACTAAAATTAAGAAAGGGGTATGGCTATGAAAAACAAAGGACAAAAAATATCCCAAGCCTTTCAGCGTTGGCTATTAGCCTTGGTTGCCATTGCCTTTTT
>JAZUQD010000266.1:0-5349 GCA_045605505.1 Pradoshia sp. | reverse complement strand
GCATGTTTTTTAAAGTAGTTATATGAAAATATCACGTCATCCGCGGTTAATGATTCCCCATCATGAAAATGTACATTTTCTTCTAGATTAAACGTATACGTTAAACGATCTTCAGATATTTCCCAGGATGAAGCCAGCCATGGAATTACACCAGTCTCATCTTTCCATGTAAGTGAATCGAAAATAAAGCTGCTGCGTAAATAACCTCCGGGTCCATTCGATGTGAATGTGAAGGGAGATGGGAAACCGCTATCTGCCCACGCAATCTTAACAACTTTATGATCTTCAGCTTCCTTTGAATCTGTATGATTATTCGATGAAGAATCGTCACCAGAACAGCCAGCAAGCAAAAGAATTAATGATATGAGTAACAATGAAATCCTTTTCATTCATACAACGTCCTTTCAACTATCAGTTGATTATTATCATATATCAACTGATAATGATTATCAATATCATTATTGTAAAAGATTATAAAGTTAAAAAAAATATGAATAATGCCCTACTAAATAAGCCCTAATTAGTAGAAAAGTATGACAATAAAAGTATATTACTTGAAAAATAGCTGATTCTTATCCTATCATTCAATTTAAAAATTATTATATCAGCATACCCTATTCTATTCTAAATATCAGACTCACTCCTTTTGAGGACAAAAAAAGCACCCTGCCAGTTTGCAGGTGCTACGAATTGTCATTATTTTATCCGATATACCCAGTCTTTCAAGAAGTGAGTGGCCGCTTTACTTCCTTGTTCAATTAACTTTATTCTTTGTTCATCCGACAAAGAAAATTCTAAAAATCCTGTTTCTTTTATCGGTATAAACATAATATTACTTACAAATTTTCTGGATATATATCTGGAATCATGCGCATTTCTCATCGTTTCAAATAAGGATGTGAAAAGTTCAATCGCATTATCAATCTTACGTTCTTGAACTAATGTTTGTTGATTTTCAGGTACAAGCCTTAATCCTAACACTGGCCTTTCTGGAATGACGTTTTCCTGATCGAATAGCCAAATCGGAAAATTACTTAAGACGCCTCCATCTACTACAATTTTTTTCTCTCCAACCGTTTGCAATACAATCGGTTGAAAGAAAAAAGGAACAGAGCAGCTCATACGGATTGCTCTCGCAACTGAAAATTGATTGGGATCTATATTGTAATTAGGCAGATCATCTGGTAGAACCATCAATCTTGCATTAGTTAGATCTGAAGCAATAATCCTCAAGTGCTTATCAGGAAGATCTCCAAATGTTCTGATATTCTTTTTTTCCAATACTTCCTTAATCCACAACTCCAGACCGTCTCCTTTGTAGATTCCCATACTCCAATATAATTTAAGCCACCTGGCAAGCGGAAACCATTTCCTTTTATTCGATTCCAATAGCTTCGTTAGTTTCACACTTTCCATAATTTTCTCAATTTCACGTCCTGAATACCCAGCGGCGATAAACCCCGCGATGATTGCTCCTGCACTTGTTCCCGCCATCCTTTTGAATTTATATCCCCGCTCTTCTAACTCTATAACGGCACCAATTAACGCAAATCCTTTTATACCTCCACCGGAAAAAACTCCATCTATAAACAACAAATAAACCCCTCCCTCTGGATTTATCGTCTTTACACATTACTAAGCCGAGGGAGAGAATTTTAGAACATATTAGGTAAAGTATTGAATTTCTGCATTCGGAAAAAACTCATAGATTGAGTTTTGAATGTGGGTTTTTAAAGCATTTGCCTCTTCATCAGGATATACATACTTTCCTATGCCGTATTTCCCCCACTTATATTTCCGCTTGGTTTCATCCATTTCAAGCTTTGTTTTAGGATATCGAGCCTGTATAACTTTTTTCGCTGGTTTCGTAAAGCGGTGTTGGATGAGTTCAAAACTAATATTCTTCATTGATAACTCATCACCTAGTGAATGCTTTAATCGTTCAAACAATTCATAATAGCCATCTTCCCAATCCTCGTGCATATAGATTGGCGCCACAATAAAACCAAGATGGTAACCAGCTCCGGCAACTTTTCGCGCTGCCTCCAGCCGTTCATCAAACGAAGAAGTTCCCGGCTCAAAATTCTTTATCACATAACGCGAGTTTATGGAAAATCGAAAACTTGTTTTCCCATTATGCCTTGCATCAAGTAAATGGTCGACATGATGAAATTTTGTTACAAAACGTAATCTTCCATATTCAGTGCCACCAATAAAATTAATCGTTTCTTTCAAGGAATGTGTGAGATGGTCAATTCCTACTATGTCAGATGTACATGCAGCTTCAAATCGAGTGATCTCAGGCGCTCTTTGTTCCATATATTTACTTGCTTGATCAAATATTTCTTCTAGATTCACATAAACCCTGATATAAGGCTTGCTGCCAAGCGTCGTTTGTAAATAACAGTAATGACAATGTCCCATACACCCTGTAGCAAGCGGTATGGCATACTCCGCAGATGGCTTTGATGTATCAAATTTCAGTGTTTTTCTTAATCCAACCACCATGGTAGATTTGGCGATTCGATATTTTTGTAATTCATTATCACCCGGTAAATCCCGAATTTGATTATGGGAAGTTGTTTGTCTAATCTCAACAGGCAGGCTCTGAAATTTTTCATATAGTGCCTTTCCCAAAGGATATTCCAATGCTTTTGGTTCAAAATAAACTAATTGAGGAATAAATGGTTTCATTTTTTCACCTACTTTAAAGCTAGTATGTACAAAAATGAAAAAAAGGATGGCGTCAATCATTGCCATCCAACTTCCAATAATATAGATATTTGGAATAAAGTTTGTTCTTACCTTTTTGCTATACAAACTTATTCTATTGAATAATAAAAGATTTTCCTAATCCCACTGATCACCTGAACATCTTGAAATAACAAAAGAAGAAACCTCAATAGATATATTGGCAGGATGCTTTATCTTTTGAAAAGTTTTGTCTTAAACTCAAAATGCTCCTAATTTCCGTCTAGAACAAGGTAGGTTGATGTGCCATGCATCCGCCATCTAAATACATCGTATGACCTGTCATATAACCTGACTCATCACTTGCCAAGTAAAGAACCGCATTGGCAATATCAGACGGGGATCCTAAGCGTGGAACAGCATTTGTTTTCAAATAAGCTGCACGCACTTCGTCACTAAAAGCTGTTTGTGTAGCAGGTGTTTCAACTACACTTGGCGCAATGGCATTGCAACGAATATTATTCCCCCCTTCTTGAGTTGCTACATATTTGGTTAAATTCACTACACCCGCTTTAGCTATCCCATACGCACTATAAGTATGGTCTCCTAAAAGACCTGACATCGAAGCGGTATTAATAATACTGCCGCCACCACTTTCACGCATAGCTAACACACCATATTTGCATCCCCATAGGACGGCGGTCAAATTAAGGCCCATTGCAAAATCCCATGTTTCTTGTGTCATGCTTGCTATATCACCATCGGTTGGTTTCGAACCACCTGCATTATTATGTAAAATATCTAATCTGCCATACGTCTGAACGGCATAATCCACCATGCTTTTGACGCTTTCTTCGACTGTTGCATTTACAAACACATGTGAAGCAACATCGCCTTCTGCTACGATGCTGTCTGCCATTTCTTTTGCTCCTGCTTCATTAAAATCAGCCACGACCACACTCGCACCATGCTTTGCTAATGTACGTACGGTTTCAGCTCCAATTCCCGAAGCCCCACCTGTTACAATAGCTACTTTACCTTCTAAACGACGCATTTAGTTTCCCCCTTTATAAAATAACAAGACATATAAAACGCACTCACTTTATGAACGTACTACCATATTTAGGGTATTTAAATTCTGATTCCACAAAATATATTTTTTATCCTGCCTGTACCAATCCTCCTTTAGAACTCCCGGAGAAATCCAGAGCAATCCCCTTAGGATTTATAAATTAACACCTTTAAAACCAGTCCTATTTAAAAATACTTAATAAGTTTCAATTTTATTCCTTTTTAACATATGAATGGCGACATTTTTTAAAAAGTCTAGACTCTAAAGCCTGTTTTAACCTGCATATCACCTTTAACATAGGTTCCATTCACTTATTTTGTTTTATATGTTCTTTTACTTATTGACATAAAAAACACCCCTATAGAATCTATAGGGGCTAAACGGTTAAATTCAACTCTACATGCTTTTATAAACAGTTAACTTACAATCCACATTTAAGCTGAGCACCACAGTTCGTACATGTGTTGCAGCCACCAAGCTCTTCTACTTTCCCTTGACGGCAAACCGGGCATGTATTTCCTACTTCGCTGCCAATTGTTACGCTTGTTGATTCGAGCGCATCAATTGTATCAACTAGAACAACATGCTGTTTTGTATGTTTCGGTTGAGTTGATTGATCTGTATCTGCTTCAGCGCCTTTCAAGGTCAATACTTGCGTATCACGGCTTCCATCTACATAAACCGTACCACCTTTGGCTCCGCCTTTGTATAGACGTTCGTAGACTCTCTCGACCTGCTCAACCGTATATCCTTTTGGAGCATTTACTGTTTTACTGATAGAACTATCGATCCAACGCTGGATGATGCATTGTACATCAGCATGTTTCTCAGGTGTTAAGTCCATTGCAGAAATAAACCAAGATGGAAGATTATTGCTGTCTGCCTCAGGATTGCGGCGTAGATATTCTTCCACAATATCTGCTTTTACCTCAATAAATTTACCAAGACGTCCACTTCTGAAATAAGTGAATGAGAAGTATGGCTCAAGTCCAGTCGAAACGCCAACCATTGTTCCCGTGCTTCCAGTAGGAGCGACGGTTAATAAGTGGGAGTTGCGGATTCCATATTTCATGATACCTTCACGAATATGTTTAGGCATTTTTTTCATATAACCAGTCTGAACAAATCGAGTACGTAATTCTTTTGTTTCTTCCTCAGATTCACCAATTAAGAATGGGAAGCTGCCTTTTTCTTTCGCAATCTCAATGGATTCCTCATATGCTGCTGTCGCAATTGCCTCAAACACAGAATCTACCAGTTTATTTCCTTCTTCAGATCCATATTCTTTTTCACAATAAATAAGCATATCATGAAGACCCATTACTCCAAGGCCTACGCGTCTTTCTCCCAATGCCTGTTTTTTATTGGCCTCAAGGAAGTATGGAGTCGCATTAATGACATTATCCTGCATGCGTACGCCAACTTTTACTGTTTGCTTTAGCTTCTCCATATCAACTTGTTTACGATCTTTATCTGTCATTTCAGCCAGGTTTACAGCGGCCAAGTTACATACAGAATATGGTGCCAATGGTTGTTCTCCGCAAGGATTTGTCGCCACGACTTTTTGGCCATATGCTTTGGCATTT
>JAZUQD010000265.1:0-3882 GCA_045605505.1 Pradoshia sp. | reverse complement strand
ATTTTGAGATACTTTTTCCACAACTTCGTTGTTGCAAAACAAAAGAAAAAGGTGCTACCTCATATGATTCTTTCAAATCATTTTGAGACAGCACCTTTTCAATGAAGCGCACCTTGCGGTGCATGAAGAATGAAGCAGGGCTTCGCCCTATAAAGCGTGCCTTCGGCACACGGAGAACTTTAAGTGCGCTTCGCTTCATATTTGCGAAGCAAATGCATCATGCGAGCGTAGCGAGTGCATCATATCGGCGCAAGCCGATGCTTCATTAAATACTTAAAACCCTTGACTTCGGGGGGGCTTTTCGTGTTTTTGGGGTAAAAGCAACCCCCTTTCACCACAGCACCTTTTCTTGAACCCTATGGACTTGAACCTGCGACTTGTTTGTACAAAAAAGAAAATCTACTATTGGGATAATGGTTAATCTCCTAACTTTATGTTTACAGCTATTATTAGATATGTTATACTAAATATACAAAACAGTGCGCATCTTTTGAGATTGAGAAAGGAAAGTAAATGATGATAAGTTTTGGACAGAGATTAAAGGTAATAAGAAAAGGAGTGCAACTTACTCAGGCAGAACTGGCGGAAAAACTTATGGTGTCTGTCCAGTCAATATCAAAGTGGGAGTGCGATAACGCAATGCCTGACATTTCTCAGATAGTACCGCTTTCCGCTATCCTTGGGGTAACTACCGACTGCCTTCTCGGAGTAGGCGGCGATGAAAAGGCAGATAGGGAAAAGCTTTGTAAAGAAGTAGAGAAAATAAATAAAGGTATTGAAAAAGTGTACTGGCGTCACGATGATGCATATTATGAGTGTTATGAACTTTATAAAGAACATATCAAAAAATACCCTCTTGATTTCGAAATAAAGCTTCTCTGTGCAGATAGTTTGATCAGATGTCTTTACTATGGGGCAGAGCCTAAAGAAAAAAAAGACAAGTTTTACCAAGAAGCAATTACAATTTTGAAGTCCGTAATAAATTGTGATAGAGACACAACCAGACTGATAGATGCTCAACAGACGCTTGTTATTCTGTATCTATATTATAATGATTTCGCAAATGCCGAAGAAATAGCTCGGGGTTTGCCTCAAAAGGGAAGCATAAGAACTTCGATGGAGATAGAGATTTATTCCAAGAAGAATGATCATGTGAAATGTATTGAACTATCAGAGTATGCATGTAATGAAGCTGTTCACCATTATTTATGGGCATTGGCAGTAAGGGCAAAAAGAATATCGCTCCTTGGAAATGCAAGAAAACAGGAAGCAATAGTCGCTTGGCGTGCTCTTGTGGATGGAGCAAAATCTAATTATAAAATGTTCCATGATGTGAAAATCAACACCAAATGGTTGTATAGCGCACTCAATAACCTTTCCAACGATTATATCGCAATATCTGAAGTTGATAAAACTCTTGAAGTTATTGAAGAGCTTACCAATGCCCTCATTCACGATTACAAAGTGTGTAAAGCAAATGGAGATAATGATGTGGCGGAGGAAATCAAGAACAATTTTAGGTTTTATTTGAAAAGTTGTTACAATTTGCATTATCAGACCGACGATAATGTGATTTCAAACGCTCAAAGGTTCAAAAAATGTGAGAAGATGCTTGACAGTATTGATTGATAGTTATAAAAATGAAAATGGCCTATCGAGGCATTAGAAATTATTAAGGTTCAAAATTGTTGGGGTAACTCAGAAAAAAGCACTTTGTTCGAAGTGCTTTTTTCAACGAAATTTGCCCTTACGGGTAAGTGAAATAGCTTCGCTGTGAAATATTTGCTTCGCAAATGTGAAATATTCGCTGACGCGAATGTGGGCAAATTCCATTTCACATCGAACGTAGTGAGATATTTCACAATGTGTGGTAGCACATTATTTCACATTCGGCAACGCCGAATATTTCACTAAATACAACAGTTGCAATTTTATCCTACGAGCACAAAAATCCCGAATGCGAAAGCGTTCGGGATTTTACTTTTTCACTCTTCACTTTTCACTATTTATTAAAGCTCGCATTTGTAATTTTTGAAAAGTAATAGGTAAGAGTGAATAGTGAAGCAGTATTGCCCTTCCTCCACTTTTATGCTATAATACACCCCCAAAGGTGTGAAATGGCTATTAAAACGAATCCGTATTTAGAAGAATTTGAAAAGAAACATCCAAAATAATTTTGCACTTTATTCATTAAGAAAGCGAAACCTGCACGCGACCAACAATAAGGAGCGTTTTCCATGACTTATCGCCAGCTGATATCCCTTGCAGATGAACACATACCCATGATTCTTGCTGCATATAAGCTTCCTTCGGTTGCCCAATTTATCAGCATTGATGAAGCAAATTATTGGAACTATGTGACATCTTTCTCTAATGTGTGGTTTTATAAGGTGTTTCAGAAGGATTCTATGGTCGCAACTATACATATGGAAACTTCTGAGCGAACCTTGTACATGGACATTGTGGTATTTCCTGAGTTTCAGAGGAGAGGAATTGCTACGCAAATATTACATGACATCCAAGCCGGAACTTTTGCGATAGAGTTTGATCAAATCCGGATATCCATTGACGAAAAAAACACAGCCTCCATCAGATTGTTTGAACATGCCGGATTTGTGCGCAGTGGAAAAGAGGAAGAGCTTTTGGAGTATGTGTACAATAAGCATTGAGATCTACTGTCGGATTGACAATGTATATCCCTTGTGTTAGTATAACATTACAAATAAATGAAAGCGAGGTGGACAAAATGGTAAACTATGATCCGATAAAATCTATGGCCCTTTTGTCCATTGGTTAAGCCGCGTTTCAATGGATGTTTCAGCCGCTTCTGATTTTATCGGGAGCGGCATTTATTTTTGTTGAAAGAGGTAATGTAATGGGCAGATTAAATTATGTACAAATTTCCAAAGAAGACAATGCTGTTTGTGAAATGGCCAGAGAGCTATGCCTTCCCTATTTTGAGGAACTAAACGCGCATGAGGGGATCGTTGAAAGCAAAGAAACAATATTGGAGGCAGTAGAACAGAGGATCGCTATTCAAGGAAGAAGGAAAAGCATGTACTTTGAAATTGCTTTTCTCAATGATGAAGCAATCGGTATTGCAATGTTTGCGATAGACTTAGGCACGGTTCGTGGATTGCTTGATAGTGGGTACGGAACCGTTATGGAGTTCTATATTCGGCCGAAGTATCGCAGAGTTGGTCTTGGGGAAGAATTCTATCGGCATATTGAAGAGGTCCTTTGCGCCGATGAAGCAACAAGCTTTTATGTAACACCCGATTCTGTGACAGGTGTTCCTTTTTGGACAAGCATGGGATTTGAGGACAGCGGGTTGACAGATCCGGACAATCAACAGCCGATTTATACTAAGCATATCAGAGAATAATCACATAAGTATCCAGAAACGACGGCGGGAGCAAGGCCTTACATTATCCGCAGATGGTGTTTTATCTGAGTGCAGCTTAGAGGGAGCAATTATTCTGTGTATGGCGGTACGTGATGCAGAGGAAATGGAGAATAAGGGAGGCCGCATTTCAAACGGCTGTGTTGACAGCGCTCCCGGAGGGAGAGCCTTTGCAGGCGCTTGATAAGCGCCCCTACGGGGTGCTGGGGAGCGGTGCGTCAAGGATGCCGCGCCCTACGAGGGCGCGGAGTGAGAATGGGAATGAGATTGCCACGACCAGTCTGCGGACTGGTCTCGCAATGACAGGGAGTTGAGAAGGCGCGGAAGGAAGCCTTGGCGGGCGGCAGGTTGCCGCCCCTACGGGATCACAAGGAGGCAGAGGGGATTCCAAAGGGGAAAACGGCGGGTGTTTTTGGACGAAGTGGATCCGATCCGTTTTCACCTTTGGCCGTCTGGGGGGTGTGGGGGGCACACGGAAG
>JAZUQD010000264.1:0-3020 GCA_045605505.1 Pradoshia sp. | reverse complement strand
ATTTCCTTTCTCCTCCGATTTTAACGTAAGGACGGTTACAGCTAAACCGCCAAACAATAAGGAGACGCTCATAAGAACACCTCCTGCTAAATGTCTTTTCTTTTTGGTGTCTAATATTTGATCTAACATGGATAACAAGGTATCAAACCGTTCCATATTAAAATCTCCCTTCGCCAGATAATATCACAAGGCCGCCGACAAAACAGATACCCGCCATAGTGGCTAAGGTATAAGAAACAAGAGATAATTTATTATTCATTATCTATTACTCCTTTCAATCATATCTCGAGAAGTAATGACCGCCTTCTTGAAACATGGGTACCCCATAGTCCGAATATTTTCCGGCACTAAAGAATATAACGTCAGTATAAGATCGAGATTGCATTTCCTCTTTAACTAACTGAACAATATCTTCTTTCACATAACACCTATTAATTCTCCCATTCCACATTGACGTGAATTGATTCTTTTGATAAATCACATCGTGGATTGTGTTTGGAAAATGTTCAGAATCCACACGATTAAGAATCGTATCGATTACTAAACGTTGTCCTTTTTCCGTCTCTCCCTCCGCTTCAGCCATTGTTACTAGAGCAATTAACTCTATCTCTTCGTCAGAATATAAAGGTGCCTGCGATTCTTTCACTAAGCTTTTAACCTCAATGAATTTCTCAGCAGGACCATTTACATATTCCTCAGCTTTCACTGTTTCGGTTTCGATTTCAATTTGTGAAAGCTCTGTTGACTGAAAGGTTGACGTTATGTCTCGAAACGCCACACTTGTTAATAATACGCTTAGTGTCAAGACATAGGTTACAATTTTTCTCATCGTTATTCCTTTCCCTTGGATCTTTTGCATCAGCCGGTATAAATATCACATTACCAATGCGTACGGAGTCTAATTGCTCCATTTTGATCCATGTTTCTATAGTGGCAGCTCCGACATCAAACTTAATGGCTGCTTCCATTACATTCATAAAACCTAGCAATCTACCATCCTCGTAAACCGGTTCATTTTCCAAACCGTTTTGCAAGATGTAAATTATCAAATCCTTACCAAGCATTTAATACCTCACCCCCTTTATTAAGAGGTCGTCGAGTACACCCGTAGCAACATCGTACGCTACTGAAAATATATAACTACCTTCAGTTTTACTACATGCGTACGTATCCATTTTGTCACGGTATTCCTCGACGATTGTTAAAGGAGATTTATCTCGATTTTGTCTAATATGTTCGAGAATATCTTCTAATGCTGATATAGAATAGCTAGTGAATGCAAAATCCATAGTTTTACGATGAGAAGTTTTTCTTAAAATCGCTCGTTCATCTTTTATAGTTTTGCAAATAGTACTTATTGCATAATTATATAAACTATTCATATCGCTCCTTCTTTTCTTAATTTAATTGAAATCGTAAATATCTCGATAAGGATTACCGGAGTAAGGCGTATCGAGCCCTGCCATTCAAATTAAATCAAGGATATTTCCGTCTACGTTGAAATCTAACAGAATGCTTCTTTCACGACCGTTAACAAATGCGCGACAACGTTCGTTATCAATATTGAAGATTCCAAAATCGATGAAGTTATCACCGTTAGGCTGCTTTTCGTCATAAATCCAACCAACTACATTACCAGCTTTTGTACGATCGATACCTAAAGCATCATATACCTCATTCAAAAATACATGACCTCTGGCTTTCAACAGATCGTTCAGGTAATTCTGCTGACATTTCAAGAAATATAAATTTTGTTCCGGATCTTTTGTCCAGCCTGTGCAATATTCGTCAAAGAATTTGGCGTAATCGCTGATAGCGTTCGTATCGATAACATCTACAGTCTTTTTAACTACAGATTCGGAACCATCTTCGTTTACGACAGTCTCTTCAATTTCCTGAGCTTTAATGTTGTAACGTAATTCACGGTCTAATTCTTTACCGAAACGTTCAATAACACGTCCACGATAATCTTTGAAACTCTTATCGATCATCGCATAAGCAGCTGCTGTAGCAACATAACGTTTACGAAGCATATTGTGACCCGCAAGAATGCTAGTGATAGACAATGCGCCTAATACAATCGCCGGACCATAATTCTTTACTAATTTAATACCTGTCTGAGTGTAGATGATAGCTAAGTCTTTCTTGCTGTCTTCTTCTGTATACTCATCAGTTAATTTATCAGGATTTTCAAGAGCGTAATGTACACTCTCAACCTGTTCTTTTGTATCTTCCAAAATACCACTTACTTTAGTAGTAGCTTTACAAGCCATTACTGCACTTGTTACGGCACCAACAATACCTGCACCAACCAGCATTTCAGGGCTGTACTCTTTAAGTTTCAATCCAGCTCCACCAACTGTTCGGTTCAAGCTAATCATGATTTCTGTTTTACCTTTCATGATTAATCATTCTCCTTTTCGTATTATTAATTTTCTTCTACTATAAAATCGACATCTTCAATGTCGTCATGCGTTAACACAAAATTACCATCACTATACATATACTCAACAGTATCAATAGCATCTTCGATAGAATCGGTATCTACTACAATCGCTTTCTCACGTACTTCACGAATTATTATAGTGATAGTTTTAGCCATTTTGATCAGGCTCCTTTTTTTTTATGAATTGAGAATATCATCGACAAACGCTTCGAATTCTCTGTCTGCCTGTTTTTCGCACTCCTTGGATAATTCGTCATACAACTTATCAATATCGTTGACGATTGCTTCAGCGTCATTATCCATTTGACTAGTCTCGTTTCCTATACACCATAAGAAACGAATATAGTTAATCGTATCCTGACATTTCTCTAAGAAATCTTCTCTGTTTGAAAAATCATTACGTTCAACCATATCTCGAAGCGCTACTAAATGCTTCGTAACATATCCCCAACATGCCTGAGCCGGAGTACCACCTGCAATATCAGCTCCGGATCTGAAATTATGCAAGCAGTCTCCGTTCGTGGCATATCGTGAATTCTTTTCTTTAAGCGTCTGTAAACTATTACCGTCCAAT
>JAZUQD010000263.1:0-2666 GCA_045605505.1 Pradoshia sp. | reverse complement strand
TGTATTTTCGCAGAATTTTGATAGAGACATATTGGAGAGAGAATAGGAGTCTCGGAATTCAAAACCGTCTCCGGTTACTACCTTTAAAGGCTTATATTTATCCTTGTAAAATCCCTCCGTAATTGTCAGGAATCGCCTCATGAATTGAAATTCAAAAGATAAATTGTGAACCCATATCACAAGGCGCTGCTCTCTGCATAAATGCATCTGATCCGAAATATACGTAAGTAGTGACTGGAACTCCTCCCAGGTTCGGCCAAAAATAACATAACCGTCAATACAAAATTGCCAATGATACATAAAAGCAAAAGGCCGTTGCTCCGGATCTATCCGGCCTTTATCGTTACGGCTGTAAATATTAGTAGTCTCAATGTCAAAAGCGCAAGGGATCTCCAGCCAGGAGAGATCCCTTTTCCGGCTTATTTTTGCTTTCATCATCATTCTGAAAAAAGGAATATCCTCTTTCCGGAAGATCCGCTCTTTTCTTATTTCCTCTTTTCCCTCTATCATTACCGGTGCATCTATGTATTGCTCATTCATTGTTTAAAACTCCTCAACCTGGAGCCAATCATTCCAGAATTCTTCCCAATCTGCTTCATCGTCTTGCCAGCTTTCATATTCATAAAAGGCCTGAGTCAGATCTGAAACTTTAGCTCCGTTCTCTATTGCGTCCTGTACATTCTGCATTAAAGCAGCATTATAGATATATGATTTTTTAGACTCCCAAAAATCAGATTGTAAAAATCTTAAAAACTCTTTTTCTGCATCTTCTGAGGAAAATTGTCCTATATGGCCATTTTCTATCATGGTATCAATCATGTCCTGATACATAGGCTGTATATGACCGTCCCATGTCAGGAAATTGTCCAGCTCGTCAACAAAATAATCCTCCGGCTCCCATGGCTCTTCAAAATTATCAGGAAGCTCCTGAGGCTCTGGCAGATCCTCAAAATCCGGCAGCTCTTCCTCTGGCTCCTCATAATCTATCTCCTCTTTGATCTCATCCAGAGTCTCCGGCTTTTCTCTATGAAAGATACCTCTAAATGGAGCGGTAACAGCGTGAAATATTTTAGAAAATAATCCCATTATTTAACCACCTCCGTATATTTCCGATATTGCTCCCTCCCTCCATTGAAAAAATCATAGTCAAGAGCAGAGGCCTGGTATTGCCATAAGGCAAAAAACGGCCACGGCTTTACTTTTGGAAATTTCTTGCCGGAACTCCATTTTGCTACCCAGAGGCCACTGCCAAGAGCAGCCACCTTTTTAAATCTGTAAAGCTCTGCCTCTGATGTATAGAGCAACGGCAGCACACCAGTCTCACGGAGGATATAAGAGCACCATTTAGCACACCAAGTATCTAAATTATCGATCCCTAAAGCGTTACCCTCTACATCCAGAGCATAAATAGCGTGGCCGGCATGGTGGCCTACGAGATCCAGGAAATGCTGAGCCTCCCTCACTGGGAGATTGTTCTCCGGCCTTGCGTAGTGATAAAAGCCATACAAGGCATCCGGATCCGGCCGGCCGTCCCTGGATTCGTGCAGCATATCATAGTAAGTATCCAGGTATGGATCCTTATAAGAGATCCCCTCAGAGGCTTTCATAATTACAAAATCGTAGTCATGCCGGAGATCTATGTTATTGTTCTTTATATAGGAATAATTCCAGTTTGAAATATCAATTCCCTGGAGCATCGGCAGCCTCCTCACATAATTCATTAAATTTATCAATAAACTTTTTAAGTTCTTCTGGATCCTTTAGCTTAATATAAATTACTTTTTTGTGAAGAATATTCCAGTAAAACCATTCTTTAATTTTTCTGATCATTTCCTATCATCCTCCTGAGCTCCATTATTCCAGGCTATGAGATCGGACAAGTGCTGGAGCGCTAATGTGTTATTTGTGAGCGCCTCCGTTACACTGTTCATCTCTGCCTTGTGATCCTCATTAAGTTTATCCATGCGCTGATTGTTCTGATCCGTTATGTACTTAACGTACCAGGCCATAGCTACGCATCCGGCTACAGGAAAACCAAATTGAGAAATAATCTGTACTACATCCATTGTTGTCACCTCCTTAAATATTGAATAATTAATATTGATTATTTAATCATAAACCTTTATAATAATTCTTGCAACATCATTATACTTTCAATAGGAGAGGAGAGTAAAGGCATGAAAAAATATATGTTGATTTGGTTAGATCCAGACAATGGCCAGATGGTCAATTTCTTTGATGATTATCTTGAGGCTGATAATGCCAGGATGGATATTGAAGTATCACTTGGATATTATGCTGAGCTCTATTATAGAGATTATGATCCGGAGTTTGCAGATCTTCCAATTGGATTAGCTCCGCAAATCTATATGCCTATATGAGGAGGTATGACATGAGCGAAATCAGACCGGATGAATATGAAGGCATTGCAGCAGCTCTCTATGATGGAGGATGGAGAGCCGGAGATACCTATGAATTAATAACGGAGTACGGAATCTCCGAGGAGAGCGCTGATAAGATCTCGCTGCTCCTCCTGGCCTACGACATGGAAGGCCGGAACCGACAACAAATTGTAATTACCGGACAAAATTAGTATAATAGAAGTGGCTCCGGAATCCAATCCCTGACCGGCGCTCCTGTATTGCTTGGCCGGCTGCATAGTGCAG
>JAZUQD010000262.1:0-5525 GCA_045605505.1 Pradoshia sp. | reverse complement strand
GGATGGGTATGTACATGGCACTCATATAACGGATATGATGGAATCTTGATTAACACGTTGACGAATTATACAGAAGAAAACGTAACGGTCGAGGATTTATATAAATGGAATGAATAGAGTCACGCTGAAACGCAAGGAATGTCCTTGCGTTTTTTGAGCAATTAGATTTGATTACAGCTAACAGATACATGAATAAAATGGCTAGCTTTGTGTAAAAGGGAAGTTGTCTATTTAACTTTATTTTAGGGATTAAAAAATACCAGATATGTTTAAACCGGAAATTGATGTGGATATTTACGGATGTTGTGAATATTATTTTATTATCATGAATGAGGGGATAGACCATAACCTCTGCTTTTCTTACCATTCTATTGTGGAATAAACTTGCGTGAATAGTATGTTTATATACTTATCAGCTGGGTATCCTAATTTATTAAGGATAATTTTAAATGAGGGGCTGTTGGCATGAAAATTGTAAAAGAAATTCCTCGTGAAAAAACAGTAGACAACACGCTTACCCTACTTTCTGAAGGGTATGAATTTATTTCTAACAGGCGAAAGCATTTTAATTCGAATATATTCCAGACTCGCCTTCTTGGACAGAAGGTTATTTGCATAACTGGAGAAGAAGCAGCACGAGCTTTCTATGATGAAGATCGATTTATACGTAAGCCTGCAATTCCAAAGAGAATTCAAAAATCCCTTTTTGGTGAAAACGGTGTGCAAACAATGGATGGCGAGGAACACCGCCATCGTAAAGCGATGTTTATGTCGATTATGACTCATCAAAGCTTGGACAAACTCCAGGAAATTACTAAGAAACAGTGGGAGTCTGTTATTCCGAAGTGGGAAAACAGCAAAAAGGTTACCTTGCTGGAAGAATCCACTGAAGTTCTGTGCCGAATTGCCTGCGAGTGGGCAGGAGTTCCTTTAAAAGAGAAGGAAGTTAAAAAAAGAGCGGAAGACCTATTTGATTTAGTTGATGCTATTGGTGGAGTGGGACCGAGATACCAAAAGGGAAGAAGGGCACGCAAAAAGTCTGATAAATGGATCGCCAATCTAATTGAACAAGTACGTGAAGGAAAGCTTAGTCCCCAGCCAGATACTGCTCTTTATATTATAGCTAATCATCGTGATTTGAACGGAGAATGGTTGGATTCGGAAGTAGCGGCGGGTGAACTGATCAATATCATAAGGCCTATCGTAGCTAACTGTTATTTTGTCGTGTTCTGTGCTTTGGCGATACATAATTATCCTGAAGTACATAATATATTGAAAACAAACAATGAAGTTTACAATAAAATGTTTGTACAGGAAGTGCGTCGCTACTATCCTTTTGCTCCATTTTTAGGTGCCAGGGTACGGAAAGATTTTTATTGGAATGAGTATCCATTTAAAAAAGGAACTTTAGTTCTTTTGGATCTATACGGAACAAATCATCATCCGTATCAATGGGATGATCCTGACACATTTAAGGTTGAACGATTCAGCGACTGGAAAGGCAGTCCGTTCGGCTATATTCCACAGGGTGGTGGGGATTATGATAAAGGTCACAGGTGCGCCGGGGAATGGGCAACCGTCAAAATCATGCAAACAACCACTGATTTTCTCGTGAAAGGTATTGAGTATGATGTACCTGATCAGGATTTAACCATCAGTATGTCTAGAATCCCAACCTATCCAAAGAGCGGATTTGTTATTAATAATGTAAAAAGAATTTCAAGGTAAGACACCCCTATCGGGTGTCTTTTTTTGTAGGTAGGTTGATTTTCTCAGGTTTTAGAAAGCATGCCATCTTCTAAGATAATAAATATATAACCCTTTAGGCGAATATAGGACACTTTTTTCCTATACGCATAATAGAGAAGGAAAAAATAAGGGGGCAAGAAAATGTATGTATCCATACTATAAATTTTTAGGGCATAAACAGTATTGCAAAGATGTGCCGATTGCATTTCCTCCTCAACATCAAACGCAGCATCCAGGTTTAGAACATGTGATGACTCCAAGGCCCATTTCGGAAAATCCTTATTACAAAGGGAGCGGAAAGCTACAAGGGAAAGCAGCTATTGTTACAGGAGGAGATTCGGGTATCGGAAGAGCGGTAGCCTATGCTTTCGCGAAGGAAGGGGCAGATATTGCTATTGTGTATTTGTATGAGCATGAAGATGCCGAAGAAACAAAAGAGAGGATTGAAAAATTAGGGGTAAAGTGCCTGCTTATATGTGGTAATCTGACTCATGAGGATCTATCAGTGGCTACAGTTCGTCAATGTCTGGACGAATTTGGGAAGATCGACATCCTGGTCAATAATCATGCTGTCCAGTTTGTTCAAAAACGAATTGAAGATATTACCGAGGAACAACTCGATTTAACTTTTCGTACCAATATCTATTCTTATTTCTTTATGGTGAAAGCTGCACTGCCGTATTTACAACCAGGGGCTGCCATTATTAATACAGCCTCGGTAACTGCTTATAATGGCCATCCTAAATTATTGGATTATTCAGCTACAAAGGGAGCGATTGTTACATTTACACGTTCGCTTTCCCTATCTTTAGTCAAAAAAGGAATTCGGGTAAATGGTGTAGCCCCGGGACCCATTTGGACACCGCTGATTCCGTCTTCATTTTCAGCTGAAGAAGTGATGACTTTTGGTACAAAAACTCCTGAGGTACCGATGAAGCGAGCGGGCCAGCCATTTGAAATAGCCACCAGCTATGTATTTTTAGCATCAGATGATTCTAGCTATATGTCAGGGCAAATCCTTCATCCAAATGGAGGGGATATGGTTAGTTCCTAAGTAGAGACGGAGAGGAAGTCTATGACATCCCCGTTTCATTCATCAATCGAATTTAGCAAAGTTTAGATTATATCCATTGATATATCATCCCATTCCTCATCAAGGCTATTAACCAACCAATTTAGAGCATAGCGTCTCTCATAAACAACGCCGGGACTTATTTCGATTGGAAATTCTTCATTATTCATACGAGTTTCAAGTATAGCCCAATGAAGTCGATACAAAAGATCGAGTGCATCGAGAATTTCATTTTTATCTCGATAGGAAGCACGTTCCAAGAGTTCTTCCTTTGTAGAATCCAAGACAAGGTCATATAATTTTTCTACATCGGATAAAGTATGCGGAAAAGGTAAATCAGGAACGAGATTGATGGCCCATAGCAGGACGGAGTTACATTCAATTTTCCAGGAGTAGGTATTGTATTCATCCTGGTCAGGATCTTCATCCTCAATGAAATCTTTTTCGTCCGGAGAAAATAATTCTTTCGCATTGTAGAGATCTATGAAAGTACTAATTGTTTCATCAGGTGCACCGCTGCCTTTAGCCGATACAATAGTGATGGCTAGGATTCGGTCAATCACCTCTTCTATAGTTTTTAAGCTCAGGCTATATGTACTCTCTAATGTATGTAGCTGTTGATTTATAGGGATTCCCATATCTTTTAGCATTTTTTCTGTCCTCTTTTTTCTTCCTATTGGACTATTCATTACTATCCCCTTTCTGTACCATGGCCTGACTATTATCTTGCTAAGACAAGAAGATCATTTTCAATATGATGATTTTAACATATTTTGGTTTAAACATTGAACGTTCTGCACAGAGGAAATACGTGGGTTCAGTTTATGCTGCAAGAGAGTGTATAAAAAGAAGAGATTTATAAAGGAATTAGGGTGGGAAGACAAGTAAAAGGAAAGAAGTAAATACTCTCATAGCCTGTATAGAAAATAAAAAAGTAAAAATAAAGCATTCAGAGTTCTGCGTGATGCTCATCGCGGGCCTACAGGATGTAGGTCATGAAGACGTTGCCACACGATGTGGCGTTCTTAGTCTTCGTTCCTTATTACAATCGCTTCAGTTTTTTGTGCAATCCAGCTTCGACTCCTAGGAGCTCGAGTCATAAGCAAATACTCTGCGGGAGAAGAACCCCTCCCTCCGAGTATTCGTCTTATGCTTATCGCTCCTGACCAGTCGTCTCAGCTTTTTAATCAATCCAGCTTCAGGGCCTAGGAGCTCGAGTCATAAGCAAATACTCTGCGGGAGAAAAACCCTCCCTTCGAGTATTTGTCTTATGCTTGTCGCTCCTGACCAAGGCCCTTCAGCTTTTTCTTAATCTAGCTTCGGCTCCTAGCTCCTCGAGGTCATAAGGATAGTCACTGCGGGAGGGAAGTGCGCCTCCCTGCGTTGCCTCTCCTTATGCTTGTCGGAGGCCTGCAGGATGTAGGTCACAAAGATGTTGCCACACGATGTGGCGTTCTTAATCTTTGTTCCTTATTTCAGTCGCCTCAGCTTTTTCGTTTCCGCTGTTTTTGACTTTCTCTTCGATTTAGGTAGGCGAGTTCGCGTTGGAGTTTGAGGTAGCTGGCAAAGCGTTCTTTGCTCAGCATTCCAGTTGATAATGCTTCTTGTACGCTGCAGCCTGGCTCGCTATCATGGTGGCAGTCTTTAAATTTACACTGTGCTGCTAATTCTTCTATATCCGTAAAACTATGACTGATTCCCTCGTCAGCATCCCATAATTGCAATTCCCTCATTCCAGGTGTGTCAATGATAATTCCGCCATTTTTCAGGAGTACAAGTTCTCGATGTGTGGTTGTATGTCGGCCTTTATCATCATCTTCCCGAATAGATTTTACCTCCAGAATCGAATCACCATATAGGACGTTCGTTAAGGTTGATTTCCCCGTACCGGAGGAACCAAGTAAGGCAATCGTTTTCCCCACTTGAATATAAGGGTCTAATTGCTCTAAACCCTCTCTTTTTTCAGCACTGATGGCATGAATCGGGACCCCTAAAGCAATTCTTTCTGCTTCTTTAATTTTTTGCTCACTATCATCACATAAATCGGATTTACTCAAGATAATGACTGGATTAGCTCCACTTTCCCAAGCCATTAGTAAATATCGCTCCAGTCTGCGCAGATTAAAATCGGTATTTAGAGCATTAACTAAGAAGACAGTATCAATATTGGTGGCAACTAGCTGTTCTTCTGTAGTCACTCCAGCCTTTTTTCTTGAGAACTTACTTTTTCTCGATAGAACTGCATGGATGGTTGCTTTTTGTTCCTCTTTTCTGGAAGTGATGACGACCCAGTCACCGACTGCGGGAAAATCGGAGCTTTCCTTTGCTTCATGCCGCATTTTTCCTGTAACTTCAGCTAACAGATTACCATCCTCGCATAAAACGCGATACATTCCTTTATGCTCCAGGGCGATCCGGCCAGCTGTATATCCCTTATTTGCATATTGTTTAAAAGCTTCTACAAAATATTGATTCCAACCTAATTGTTTTAATTTCAATTTAAATTCCTCCAAATGTTTGTATGTGATTGCATATAAAAAGGAGACCGAACGCACCGGTCTCCTTTTTGTCAGATCTGAATAAGACAAATCAGACAAATAAAAACCATGGGCTACGCACAGCCCATGGAAAATATGCAAATTCAATCATATGGAACATACGGAATTTAAGCATCCTTACCAGAGGGCTGTGATATGAAATTGAT
>JAZUQD010000261.1:0-5207 GCA_045605505.1 Pradoshia sp. | reverse complement strand
GGAAGGATGGACAATTTGGAAGGACTTATTAAAGAAAGAATCCAGCAAGTGCTGGGAGGAAAACAACAAGCATATGAGGATATCGTTGAATTTTATAAGGACAGGGTATTTCAATTGTGCTATCGCATGCTGGGTGACCGCTATGAAGCAGAGGATGTGGCACAAGAAGCTTTTTTACGGGCTTATTTAAATATCCACACATTCCAGTTGAACAGAAAGTTCTCCACATGGTTATACCGGATTGCTACAAATTTATGTATCGATCGGATACGGAAAAAGAAGCCGGATTATTATCTTGATGCAGAAGTAGCAGGTACAGAAGGGCTTGATATGTACTCTCAGATTCCTTCAGATACGAAGTTGCCAGAAGATGAGTTGGAGAGTTTAGAGCTTAAGGAACAAATCCAAAAAGAGATTCAAAATTTGCCTGACAAATATCGTTCGGTTATTGTATTAAAATATGTAGATGAACTTTCTTTAAAAGAGATAAGTGAAATTCTAAATTTGCCTGTAGGAACCGTGAAAACACGAATTCATAGAGGAAGAGATGCACTGAGAAAATCACTGCGATCTATATAAATGAGGTGGATCAAAATGAAACAATGCCCTGAAAACATCGAAGATTATATGCATGATTATCTCGACGAAGACATTAACGAAGAGAGTGTCAGTGTGCTTCTTGAACATATAGCAAAATGTGATAAGTGTATGAACACGTTTCATGAGCTTAATAGAACAGATGCCTTTCTTAAAAGCACATCTATTCCTGCACCCAGCGGATTTACCGCGAATGTAATGGGTAAATTGCCAAAGCAATCAAAAGGAGAATTAATTACCAAATGGCTGCAGCGTAACCCTGTATTAATAGCCGCGTCTCTTTTCATCCTTCTGATGGGCAGTACTTTATTTTCATATTGGGGAGAAGATGAAAAACAGTTCTCTTTCTCTAAAGACCCTAATCTGGTAGTTGAGGGACAAACTGTGATAGTCCCTGAAGGAAAAACAGTTAAAGGTGATCTGGTAGTTAAGAATGGGAATATAAAAGTGGAAGGCAAAGTAAATGGGGATGTAACGGTTATCAATGGAGACAATTATTTAGCAGGTGCCGGAGAGGTTACTGGAAATATAGAAGAAATTGATAAACTCTTCGAATGGATTTGGTACCATATGAAGAATACCATATCAGGAGTGTTATAAATCATAATAATGAACTTACACAAGGCGATCCGTTTGGATGGCCTTTTTCTATATGAAATTGTACTGAATTCTTAGAGTTTGTGGAACAGTATGTTATAATAATGGGGTTATACTAACATAGCGGTATATAACTGTATATAACCGTTCATGGGAAAGGACATGACTGGAGGAAATGACATGCCGTTTCTAAACAATTTTTCTTTATTGGATTATGTTATTAGCATAACCGACATATTTCTTGTTTGGTTTGTTTTTTATAAATTATTGCAAATTATTAAAGGAACAAAAGCTGTACAGCTATTGCGTGGAATTCTCTTAATTGTAGTTGGCCGATTTGCCAGTGAAGTTATTGGATTAAATACCTTAAGCTATTTATTGGAGAATGTAATGACTTGGGGAGTTTTAGCAGTTATCATTATCTTCCAGCCTGAGTTACGACGGGCGCTCGAACAATTGGGCAGAGGTCGGTTTTTTACAAGGACAAATTTTCAGGAAGAGAATGTGCAGGAGCAAACGATCGAAGCTATTATTAAATCAACCGCATATATGGCTAAGCGTCGGATTGGTGCCCTGCTCTCGATAGAAAGAGAAACTGGTCTTAATGATTATATTGAGACAGGTATACGTATGGATTCCAGAATTTCATCTGAGTTATTAATTAATGTGTTTATCCCGAATACTCCGCTGCATGATGGAGCCGTTATCTTACAAAATGGCACTGTTGCAGCTGCTGCATGTTACCTTCCGTTATCTGAAAGTCCGTTTGTCTCAAAGGAATTGGGTACAAGACACAGAGCGGCACTTGGGATAAGTGAAGTAACCGATAGCTTAACAATCGTTGTTTCGGAAGAGACGGGGAGTATCTCATTAACTAAAAACGGTGAGCTTTATCGGAATCTTTCGATAGAAGAACTACAAAATATGCTTGAAAATGAATTGTCCATAAATACTAAAACGACCTCTTCGAATATCTGGAATTGGAGGTCGAGAAAAGATGGATAAACTTACTTCTAATAGTTGGTTTATGAAGGTTGGAGCGTTTTTCATAGCTATATTCCTGTTTTTTTCTGTCAATAGTGATCCGATTAACAATTCTTCTAATCCTTTTGATACACCTTCAAGCACTGAAACAGCTACTATTAAAAATGTACCTGTTGAAGTTTACTATGATACGGATAATTTAATTGTCAGTGGAATACCTGAAACCCTTGATATTACAATAGAAGGGCCTAAGAGCATTGTCATATCAGCTAAAAATAAAATGGATTTTGAGTTATATGTGGATTTATCAGATCCTAAAATCGGGTCCCAAAAGGTACCAATAAAGGTGAAGAATTTATCTGATAAAATCAACTATACTCTAGCACAGGCCAATACGACAGCAGTGGTGGAAGAAAAAGTATCTGATGAATATAAGGTGGAAGCCGAATTTGATAAAACCCTTTTGGCGGAAGGATACACTTCAGACCCACCATATGTGAATCCACCAACAGTTCATATAACAGGAGCCAAAAGTAGTATTGATAAAATTGCTGTTGTAAAAGCAACTGTAAAAACTGACTCGCATGTAACAAATGATATTACAACAGAAGCAACCGTACAGGCATTTGACACTAATATGAACTTGTTAGATGTAACCATCGAACCAAGTACTGTTGACATTTCAATTAATGTAAACAGCCCTTCCAAAAAGGTCAGCCTATCTGCTGAAGCTACAGGTTCACCACCTGAAGGTGTTACGATTGAAAGTATTAAGATAGACTCAGAAACGGCTACCATCTATGGCGGGGAATCCATTCTTAAGGATATTAAGGAAATAAAGATACCAGTTGATATCAGCAATATTGATGATGATACTGAGATTGAAATCCCTGTTAGCTTGCCTGATGGAGTGGTTGGTTCATCTGTCGACACGGTAAAAGTGACGATCAAGATAAAGAAGGATAATGCTCGAACTATCTCGAATATACCTATTGAAATAAAAGGGTTAGACGAGGAAAAATATACAGCCGAAATTCTTGATCCTGCAAACGGTATGATAGACCTGGCCATTGAAGGCGACGAATCTGTAATAAAGTCCTTGAAATCCAGCGATTTTGATGTATTTATTGATGTAAAAGAACTGAATGAAGGAAGTCATAATGTAACATTAGAGGTGAATGCACCAGATAAGGTTCATTGGGAACTACCAAACAACAGCAAGACAGTTAAAGTAGAAATAACAGAAAAAGATCCAGAAGGATAATGAACTTACACTCTTCTGATATGGTGAAAAGGAAAATTTAAGCATAATACATGAAGAGAATTAGTAGAAGGAGAGATTTTTAATGGGTAAATATTTCGGTACAGATGGTGTGAGGGGTGTAGCAAACAGCGAATTGACACCTGAGCTTGCTTTTAAGCTAGGCCGATTTGGCGGATATGTTTTAACGAGGCATAATGAAAACCGTCCTAAAGTAATAATAGGCCGCGATACAAGAATATCCGGATTTATGCTGGAAAGTGCTTTAGTGGCTGGTCTATTATCTATGGGAGCGGAAGTTATGCGTTTAGGTATCATTTCCACACCTGGTGTTGCCTATTTAACAAAAGCTTTAGGCGCAGAAGCAGGTGTTATGATTTCTGCCTCCCACAACCCTGTAGCGGATAATGGCATCAAATTCTTCGGGTCTGATGGGTTTAAGCTATCGGATGATCAGGAAGAAGAAATTGAAGCATTATTGGATATGGAAGAAGATCAACTGCCAAGACCAATTGGCGAAAATATTGGAAGAATTAATGACTACCTTGAAGGTGGACAGAAATATATTCAATATTTAAAACAAACGGCTGATGAAGATTTCACGAATATACATGTTGCGCTAGATTGTGCACACGGAGCTACATCTTCCTTAGCGACACATTTATTTGCTGATTTGGATGCTGATGTTTCGACAATGGGTGCTTCTCCCAATGGATTGAATATAAATGAAGGTGTCGGATCAACACATCCAGAGAAGCTGGCTGAATTTGTACTTGAGAAGGGTGCAGATGTAGGTCTGGCTTTTGATGGAGATGGAGACCGTTTGATAGCCATCGATGAAAAAGGCAACATTGTTGATGGAGATCAAATTATGTTCATATGTGCCAAATACATGAAAGAACATAATCGTCTTAAGCATAATACGGTTGTATCAACAGTCATGAGTAACATGGGATTCTATAAAGAATTGGATGTAAATCAAATCTTGAGTGCGCAAACAGCTGTTGGAGATCGATATGTTGTTGAAGAAATGAAAAAAGGCGGATATAACCTAGGCGGAGAGCAATCTGGCCATATCATTTTCCTTGATTACAATACAACAGGAGATGGATTATTGACAGGTGTTCAGCTCATAAATATTATGAAGTTGACGGGCAAGCCACTATCTGAACTTGCCGGTGAAATGAAAGTTTATCCACAAAAACTTGTCAATATCCGTGTAACGGATAAGCATCATGTGACAGATAATGAGAAAGTCAAAGCGATTATTGAAAAAGTGGAAGAGGAAATGAGCGGAAACGGGCGTATTCTAGTGAGGCCGTCCGGTACAGAGCCACTTGTTCGTGTAATGGCTGAGGCACCTACACAGGAGCAATGCGATCAATATGTTGAGCGAATTGCTGATGTTGTAAGGGCTGAGATGGGACTAGAGTAGAATGATAAATAGTATATGCATAAGGGGAACGATTCTTCCTCTTATGCATATTTTATATATGTGTAACTTGATTTTTGAAGGATATATGTATAATCCTGTAAATGTTGACGAAATAAGAGCATATGGTGTATGCTGAAAAATGAGTCTAAAATAATAAGGAGGGTAGAGTGTTCTATAGTTAATAAAGCGCCAGGACTGGAATAAGCCAGTTGACGAGGTGGAGGTTATCGATTTTTCGGCGGATGCCTTCCGGTTGCATGCACAACTGACCCTCTTTTTACTAAATCAGTTTGGTGACAAATTGGACAGAATAAAAAGAGATGCATATATATC
>JAZUQD010000260.1:0-2064 GCA_045605505.1 Pradoshia sp. | reverse complement strand
AAAATCAATCGTGAGTTTTTTACAAAATGAAGCTGTCCCCTATTTTGAAACATGGGAAGAGGAGAGATTGATCCCTCGATCCTTTTGGGAGAAGATGGGGGAACAAGGCTTCATTTGTCCGTGGGTCAGTGAGGAATATGGCGGAATGGGTACTGATTTTGGCTTTGCTGTTATTTTAAGTGAGGAATTAGCAAGAGTAGGTGCTGGTTTGACGGGCATAGGTACTCATAGCAATATCATTGTTCCTTATTTAAATGCATTTGGGAATAAAGAACAAAAGCATAGTTTTTTGGAAAAATGCGTTAGAGGGGAACTGATTACTTCGATTGCAATGACAGAACCAGGGGCTGGGTCAGATTTGGCAAACATTCAAACGACGGCTATCCGTCAAGGTAATCAGTATATATTAAATGGCCAGAAAACGTTTATTACAAATGGGATCCAATCTGATTTGATTATCGTTGCCTGCAAAACGAATCCAAAAGCTGAACCAAGACATAAAGGGATCAGTCTTATTTTAGTTGAACGAGATACCCCGGGGTTTACGCGTGGGAGAAAGTTAAATAAGGTGGGAATGCACAGCCAGGATACGAGTGAGCTAATATTTGAAGATTGTATAGTGCCTGTTTCAAATCGATTGGGAGAGGAAGGCAAAGGGTTTCGCTATATGATGATGAATCTTCAGGAGGAACGGCTCTTATGCGCAACAAATGCGGTCGTGGCTGCTGAAGATATGCTGCAAATAACCATCCAATATGTAAAAGATAGAAATGCCTTTGGGAAACCAATCAGTCAATTTCAGAACACTCAATTTACGCTGGCCGAAATTGCTACTGAAATAAGACTTGGCCGGACTTTTGTCGATGATTTAATCAAAAAACATATCGATGGAAAAGAAATTGTGAAGGAAGTAAGTATGGCTAAATGGTGGACGACAGAGATGGCAAAACGTGTCTCCACCCAATGTATGCAGCTTCATGGCGGTTATGGCTATATGGAGGAATACAAAATTGCCAGACGGTACAGAGATATACCTGTTACATCCATTTTTGCGGGCTCCAATGAAATTATGAAGGTCATTATCTCTAAACAACTGGGACTCAGCTGAAAAAAGTATGGTATACCAAATTAAAAAGAAGAGGGGAGAGAACGAGTATGGACTTTACCTTATCAGAAGAAACGGTAGAAATGAAAAAGATGATCAAGCATTTCATTGATGAAACGGTTGATCCGAAAGCAGACTATATCGAGAAAAATGATCATATACCTGAGGATATCATGCAGCTAAGCAGGGATATGGGTCTATTTGGTTTGAGTATCCCAGAAGCCTATGGCGGACTTGGCCTTGATATGGTTGGCAAATGTGCCATATATGAGGAGCTAGGCCGTACGCATAATGGCTATACGACCATCATTGGAGCACATACCGGTATTGGTTCTGTAGGGATTGTTGAGATGGGAAATGATAAGCAGAAACAAAAATATTTACCCAGAATGGCTACTGGAGAAATAATTGGTGCGTTTGCTTTAACAGAGCCTGAAGCTGGCTCAAATGCAGCTGCGATTAAAACGAGAGCCGTTCGAAAAGGAGACAGCTATATTCTAAATGGGTCTAAGCACTATATAACTAATGCCTCCATTGCTGGGTTATTTACCGTGATGGCTGTGACTAACCCGGATGCAGGTCCAAAAGGAATTACGTCCTTTTTGATTGAAAAGGGTACAAAAGGAATGATTATTGGGAAAAAGGAAGAAAAAATGGGCTTGAGAGGCTCTCATTCTTTCGAAATCTTCTTTGAAGACTGCGAGGTTCCGGCAGATCATATTCTGGGGCAAGAAGGCATGGGATATGTGAATGCTCTTAAGATTCTAGCTAATGGCCGCGTAGGTCTGGCTGCTAGGAATCTTGGATCCTGTCAAAAATTATTGGAATTATCGGTCCAATATGCATTTGAACGGAACCAATTCGGGAAGCCGATTTTTGAACAGCAAATTATCCAGCACTATTTGGCTGATATGGCCTTGGACATTGAATCGCTCCGTGCATTAACCTATAAGGTTGCC
>JAZUQD010000259.1:0-2815 GCA_045605505.1 Pradoshia sp. | reverse complement strand
TGATTGAATAGATTGAGGAAATAAGTAATATCCTTCTTTATTTTTTCCTTGATAGATAAATAATCTTACGTTGTGACGGTAGCCAAGAAACAGAAATCAGGCTAAGGGGGGATGATTTTAACTTTGCACAAAAAAAGCTATCCTTTAATACGGATAGCCCGTGTGTCCTTGAATATAATTTTTAAGGTTGAAAGCGTGATGTTTGATACAAAAAGAAACCGCAGTATTCTTTATATTTTGTCCGATAGAAGCAAGTTTAAATTCACTTTCTGGAAACAATTGATTAATCGGATCTCTATATTTATTGAATAGTTGATCGTCTTCATCATACATGATTAAATATGGCGTGCAATCATAGTCAATCAGATCTTGCAGCCAATGCATAGCATCACCGATGTTTTTAAAATTTGTTTCCATATACCAAAGTAAGTCGGAATAACAATTATCTTTATCACCAAAGGTACTATCAATAAAATCGAATAAGTGCGTTTTATCTAATACGGTCACGGTAAATTCCGCCTTTCGTAAAAAGTAAAATGGTTCTGTTATTAACCTATTACCACCAATAAGACGATTTTAAAACAATTAGTTTCTTTTTAATCTTGTCCATTACCTATTCTAGGAATGCTTAGATTTGGATGTCTGTAAGGGAAATAGTGCAAGTGCATTCATTTGGGGATGTATCTATTTTAAATCATTCCTTGTGGCTCTTTCTGAATTAGGTAAGATGAAATAAAAAGGCAGAAATGTTTATACATAAACATTCCTGCCTTCTACCGTTCTTTTCCGGACTAATCCCGATGGGACAACCTAATTTAAAAAATCAACCTCTACTAGATGGCCTGCTTACAAATGTTTTCAATAAAATCTTCGACGGCAAACGCGGATACACCAAGAGCGGATGAATAGATGGATAAATCGGAAAACTGAATTTGTAAGTCCGTTTTGCTGACATTTAATGCACATACATTCACAACCGTTTCCACTTGATCCTTAATCCAGTCTTTTGCCATAGCGAGGCGGTTTCCGATGATGATTTGATCAGGATTGAGGGTGTTGACGATATTGGCTATGCCAATTCCGAGGAATTTGGCTGTTTCTGTAAAAATCGCTTGAACTTGCTTCTCAGTAGCTGCTAGTTCAATTAATTTTTCCAGTGTCCATTCTTCGTTTGATTCAAGGATGGAAGAGGCCTTTTTTATTAATGCCTTTTCAGACGCATATAATTCCCAGCATCCTTTGCTTCCGCAGGAACATGGCAATCCATCGTATTGAATCATCATATGCCCCATTTCACCGGCAAATCCGCATGAACCTCGATAGAGCTCACCGTTTAGAATCATTCCAACCCCTATTCCAATCCCAGCACTTATATAAACCATATGATCTGAGGATTGGGTGGAGCTTATCTTTCTTTCGGCAAAGGCACCGGCATTTGCTTCATTTTCAATCAGGACGGGAAGGTTAAATTCATCCTGGATTTGTTCTTTCAATTTCTTATGTTCCCACTTTAAATTAGGAGCGAGTAAGAGTTCGCCTTCTATGTTAACGATTCCTGGAACAGCCAAGCCAATTCCAACTACCCCATATGTACTTTCAGGAGCGGAAGAGAGGAGGGAGCGAATTAAATTGGTTATGATTTGGAATGCTTCGTCATAGTCCGGATTCATTGCCGGTTGTTTGAGCTCTTTGACGATGGTTCCATTTAGGTCGGTGAGCACACCAAGTATGTAATTAACTCCGATATCAATCCCGATTACATGGGCTGCGGAATGTTGAAAGAGAAGCATGACCGGACGTCTGCCACCACTTGATTCTCCCGGTCCGGTTTCATAACAGATATTGGCTTCCAAAAGCTCGTTGACGAGGGAGGAAACGGTTCCTTTTGTCAGGCCGAGTTTTTGTGCTAAATCTGATCTTGAAATGGGGGCATCCTCGCGAATGGTATCCAATACTTTTTGTTTGTTATTGATTTTGATTGTTTGCTGATTCCACTTCATATCTATACTCCTTCTTTTTATCCCTATTGTTAGTTATATCATATTCTTAAAAAATAAAAAACTTAGTTCATCCATTAGACAAACTAAGTGTCCGGTGCTAAAATTAAAGGTATAGATATAATGTAAGCGATATCAAAAAGTGTGCAGGTTTGCAATAGATATGTATTTTTCATAGAGAAGAGGAGTGGGCGTAGATGCGATATGTGATTGGGGTAGATCTTGGGACCAGTTCGGTTAAAACATTGCTGATGAATCAAGAGGGTGAAATATGCGGGGAAGTGTCCAAAGCGTATCCGCTGATTCATGAAAAGTCCGGCTATAGTGAGCAGGATCCGGAGCAATGGGTGATGAAAACAAAGGAAGCCTTAAAGGAATTAGTGAAAGAGTTCAATGGGGACGTTTCATCGATTGAGGGAATTAGTTTTTCAGGGCAAATGCATGGCCTGGTCATGGTAGATGCTGATATATCCGTATTGCGTCCAGCCATTCTTTGGAATGATACAAGGACAACGGCTCAGTGTCAAACCATCTATGACAGGGTCGGAAAAGAGAAGCTGATCTCGATTACGAAAAATCCGGCATTAGAGGGCTTTACGTTAACCAAGCTTTTATGGGTAAAGGAACATGAACCAGCTATCTATGAAAAAATGGCTTACTTTATGCTTCCTAAAGATTACCTTCGTTATCGAATGACAGGGGTTATTCACAGCGAATATTCGGATGCAGCTGGAACGCTCTTGCTTGATGTGGGCAATAAATGCTGGAGCGGGGAGATTTGCAGGATCATGGACATTAAAGAAGAGATATGTCCTCCA
>JAZUQD010000258.1:0-9678 GCA_045605505.1 Pradoshia sp. | reverse complement strand
CAAGACTTGGACGAACATACAGATGAAGCTACAAAAATAATGCTCGTTAATGTGGTAAAAAGAAAACGCAAATTCGATCATTATAAATCTCGCCATTTTTTATTTATTTACTTTACGTTAGGTTTAATTGCTATTCTGGGTGTTTATATATATAAAAAGATTGTTGTCCTCTATGCCTATTCGTTTACTGCTATGTATCTTCATTTCTTTGAGAATAAATTTATCATTTTCTGTTTTCTTGTGCTGGGTTTTACGTATGGAGGAATGCTTCATTATAAGAAGAAAATGGACAAGGCAGAAAAGGAATTTCATGCATTAAGGTGTGAAATTGTCGATAGAAGTAAGGATCTTTGGAAAAATGAAACAGCATGGAAAAACAGGCATCTCCTGTTTAATAAACTTAAAGAACAATATGATATAAATCTTTTTCACGAAAATAAATAATCCTTCACAACTAGGCAGGAGAAGGAAAAGTTTTGTCGAAAAACTAGTAGTATAAGGCGTAAACATACTATTAGTATGATATTGCGGTTGGGGGTGCTTTAATGTTTGTAAAGAATATAATGATCTCGAAATATCATTGTCATACGGTTTCTTACAATGATACTCTTCAAGAGGTTTTCTCGCTATTGGATGAACATCGTATTGAAGGAGTGCCGGTACTGAAAGGAAATCAGTATGTAGGTACAATCACAAGGTATCGAATCTACAAGGCGGCATTTTTATCAGAACTGCCCAGGGACATTTTTCTGAAAGAAACAAAAGCAGAGTCGATCGCAGAGGCAAATAAAACATTAAAAGGTAATGAAATATATGAGAATATATTTATTGATTTAAAAGAAACACCCTTATTAGCTGTAGTTGATGATCAAAATCATTTCCTTGGTATTGTCACACGTTATGATATCATCGAACAATTCCAAAGTACGTTTGGTGTACATGTACCTGGTGTCAGGATTGCATTGACAACAGTGGAAACGAAGGGGCGTATTGCCAGATTAACCGAGATAACGAGACAATATCAACAACAAATTATCTCGCTTGTTACGTTTGATGAAACAGATAAGCTTTTAAGGCGTATTGTCATTAAAGTTGCAAAGGCGCCAAATATTGATAAATTTATAAACAAATTAGAAGAATCTGGCTTTAGAATATTGCATATCGATGAAAAATAAAGAACTGAATAGATAGGAGCTGGTCATAGTAATAAAAGGCTGGCTTCTTTTATTTTAAGAAAGATAACTGATTGAGAAGGAGATATTTGAATGGCAGTACTACTCTTTTTGGGATTATTCATTGTATTGGGATCATGCTTTTTACTAGTTCATATGTACAGGCTTGCAAATTTGGATCAAGTAATTGAGCAAACATTTGTCTTCAAAGATTTCCCGAGCAGCGAAACTCTAACAATCTTTTTTATATCAGATATACATAGGCGTATGATCAGCGAAGAGATCATCAAGAAAGTAAAAGGAAAAGCCGACTTGGTTTTAATTGGTGGGGATCTTGCAGAGAAACATGTAACTATGGAAAGAATTAAAGAAAATTTAGCTAGATTAAAACGTGTAGGACCTGTCTATTTTATATGGGGGAATAACGATTACGAAGTGGACAGACATGAATTGGATGCCTTATTTATGGAAATGGGCGTACACGAATTATTGGATACGAGCGTTCTTTTTGAAACGAGCGATGGCGGTAAAATACGTCTTCTAGGCATTGATTTTTATGATGAAGAAGAACAGACTGGCAGGCTTGATTTAGCAATGGAAGAGGTGGAAGCGGAAAGCTTTAAATTATTGGCTAGTCATACACCGGAAATTGAAAAGGAAATAGATAAATCGTATGGGATCGATTTAGTATTGAGCGGCCATACACATGGTGGGCAAATTAGGATTTTCGGAATGGGTAAATATAAATTGGGCGGAATCGATCACAAAGAGGATACCTTGATTCTCACAAGTAATGGATATGGAACAAGCTTGTTTCCGCTTCGATTAAAAGCAAAACCGGAGACGCATCTCATTCGAGTAAAGAAGGAGTAAGCTACTTGAAGTTAATACAAGGTACCGACTGTGGCTCACTTCATACAATGAAAAAGAGAGTTCGCTACAGGAGGATTCAGTGATGAAGCTTAAACAAATCAGTCCGGTTTTGTTCAAACTATTTATTCCTTGTGATGAGTTGGAGGAAACGGGTGTTAACTGGGAAACGTTATCCATACACTCACTGGATACACACTTCTTTTTTTATAAAATTGTTCACGAAGCACTTATGAATAATGGGAGTTCAGTTAACGGTACGTACCAAATAGATATATATACGTATTCATATTACGGTATATATATGATTCTAAACATAGCGGAAGGTCATTCTACTGAAAATATGGAGTTAGATATAGAAGAGTCCTTATCTATCAATATACAAGAACGTGATCAAATGATTTATGAGTTTGCCGATTTTGACGATGTTGTACAAGCTTGTAAAACAATTCAAGAAAAATGGGACTTGGTAGGAATCCTTTATTATTGGCAATCAAACTATTATTTGGAGATTAAGGGAGAATCCCGCCTGAATCAGGCTACGATTATGGCCATTCTATTAGAGTTTAGTGAATTCTCAATTTTAAACAAAGAGTTTCTGGCTGCAAATGGAAATAAGATTGGTGAAGACAATATAATTACTATTATAAAAAAATATTTTTGATAAAGAATCGCATCTCAGGATGTGATTTTTTTGTTTATTCTACAGGTATGAAACAGCTTTCTTGGGCTGCTTGAACTTTAAGTATACTGAATTTATAAAAGTGAATAATAAATCAAAATATTTTTAGAGAACACTGTACTCCTGGTTGATTCATCATTTTTCATTTCTACTATTCTATTATTTCACTTTCCAGACTATTTCCAAAGTTGTATACTTATGCTGGAAGGAAATTATTAATTATTATACATCTGTAGGAGGTACTATATTGACAGCCGACCATGAATCCACTGAGGACAAACTAGATGTTTTAAAATCTACTCAGACTGTCATCCATAAGACTTTAGATAAGCTTGGATATCCAGAAGAGGTTTATGAATTATTGAAGGAGCCCCTTCGTATGTTAACAGTAAAAATACCAGTTAAATTAGACGATGGATCTGTAAAGATTTTTACAGGATATCGTGCTCAGCATAACGATGCTATTGGACCGACAAAGGGTGGGATTCGTTTTCATCCTAATGTGACGGAGAGAGAGATGAAAGCTTTATCCATATGGATGAGTTTGAAATGCGGTATTGTAGATTTACCATATGGAGGAGCGAAGGGTGGAATCATTTGTGATCCGCGCAATATGTCTTTTAGGGAATTGGAAAGACTTAGCCGTGGTTATGTAAGGGCAATCAGCCAAATGGTTGGTCCTACAAAAGATATACCGGCTCCAGATGTTTTCACTAATTCACAGATTATGGCATGGATGATGGATGAGTATAGTCGTATTGATGAGTTTAACTCTCCGGGATTTATCACCGGAAAACCCCTTGTTCTTGGTGGTTCACACGGCAGGGAGTCAGCTACAGCTAAAGGGGTAACCATTTGTATTTATGAAGCAGTTAAGAAGTGCGGGATTGATTTAAAGGGAGCCAGAGTCGTTGTGCAGGGATTCGGGAATGCGGGGAGCTTCCTGGCTAAATTTATGCATGATGCTGGTGCTAAGGTAATTGGAATTTCGGATGCAAATGGTGCTCTGCATGATCCAGAAGGTCTGGATATAGATTATTTATTGGATCGCCGCGATAGCTTTGGTACAGTAACTAATTTATTTACAAATACGATAACGAATAAAGAATTACTTGAACTTGATTGTGATGTGTTAGTACCTGCTGCCATTGAAAATCAAATTACAGATGAAAACGCTCACAAAATTCGCGCTAAAATTGTTGTCGAGGCTGCAAATGGGCCAACAACTTTGGAAGGTACACGCATCCTTTCAGAGCGTGGTATTCTATTGGTGCCTGATGTTTTAGCATCTGCCGGTGGCGTAACCGTTTCCTATTTTGAATGGGTCCAGAATAATCAAGGATATTATTGGTCCGAAGAAGAAGTGGAAGAAAAATTAAAAAAAGTGATGGTTAAATCATTTAATACCATCTATGATACAGCTCAATCCCGTCGAGTAGACATGAGGTTAGCTGCCTATATGGTTGGAGTAAGAAAAATGGCCGAAGCATCACGATTTAGAGGCTGGATTTAATTAATAAGGCAAACGCAAAAGAGAAGTTTTCTGTCATTCGTGATAGAAAACTTTTTTGCATATGGCTGATGAGTTTATTTTTTAAAAATGGTATAGTAAAAGGGCAATTTCAACATGGAATGAGAAGTAACAGGGTATAGAAACAAGGAGATATAAGCATCATAGAGACTTTATGGTTATTTGGAGGAAACAATTATGCAATTTGAAGATGCAATTGTAATTGGCGGTGGGCCATGTGGTATGGCTACTTCCATCAGTTTAAAGGAAATTGGTAAAAATCCCTTAATTATTGAAAAAGGGAATATTGTTAATTCAATCTATCATTACCCAACCCATCAAACTTTTTTCTCAACAAGCGAGAAATTGGAAATTGGAGATGTAGCTTTTATTACAGAAAATCGTAAGCCTGTTCGACTTCAGGCTTTAACGTACTATAGAGAAGTAGCCAAAAGAAAGAATTTAAGAGTACATACGTATGAGTGTGTGGAATCGATTGAAAAGCAGGAGAACGGTTTATTTAGAATAAAAACTAGTAAAAATGAATATGAAACACCATATTGTGTTATTGCAACAGGTTATTACGATCAACCCAATATGATGAATATACCAGGAGAAAATTTGGAAAAGGTATATCACTACTTTAAAGAGGGGCATCCTTTTTATGATATGGATGTGACCGTAATCGGTGGAAAAAATTCTAGCGTGGACGCAGCGCTTGAACTTGTTAAAGCTGGAGCAAGAGTGACAGTGATCTACCGTGGGGATGTTTATTCTAAAAGCATTAAGCCTTGGATTTTGCCAGAGTTTGAATCCTATGTTCGGAATGGGACAATAAAAATGGAGTTTAATTCGGTGGTAAAAGAGATTCGTGAACAAACTGTAATATATGAAAAAGAGGGGCAATTGATTGAAATCCAAAATGATTATGTATTTGCCATGACAGGTTATCATCCGGATTATAGCCTTTTAACAAATGTTGGAGTTGAGCTTGCGAGTGACACAGGCAAACCATATATTAACAAAGAAACAATGGAAACAAATGTAGAAAACCTATTTGTGGCGGGTGTGATCGTAGCTGGTAATAATGCCAATGAAATATTTATAGAAAATGGAAGATTTCATGGTGGCCAAATAGCAAATGCAATAAAAGAAAAAGAACGTCAGCAATAGCATTACACTGTGCTTGATAACTTGTCGTGAGGTGTAAGATGAAGAAAATTTCACTAATTACAACTGGCGGAACGATTGCCAGTAAAGAGATATCAAAGGGATTATTGAATTCAGGGGCTATGAGTGGGGAAGAACTGGCTGCCCTCTGTCAGTTGCCGGAGGGATTCGATATAAAAATCATTAACCTAATGCAAAAGCCGTCTATGCATATCGACTTTAATGAAATGGTGCTCATAAAAGAAGCCATCGAAAAGGAATTAGAAGATGATGAAGTTTGCGGGGTGGTTGTAACCCATGGAACGGATTCTTTGGAGGAAACAGCTTATTTTCTTGATTTGACGACAAAAGATCCGAGACCTATTGTGGTAACGGGTTCTCAGCGTTCCCCGCAGGATGTTGGAACAGATGTGTATTCTAATTTGCGAAATTCAATCTATGTTGCTGCTAATCAACATTTAAAGCATAGCGGCGTTTTGGTTGTATTTAATGAGCGTATTTATTCTGCCCGTTACGTGAAAAAAGTCCATGCCTCTAATCTCCAGGGTTTTGAATCATTCGGATATGGATATTTGGGTATCATTGATAATGATGTTGTCAGTGTTTATCAAAAACCAATTTATAATGAATCCTATAATATTGGAACAGAAATCCCGCGTGTTGATATTGTAAAGTGTTATACAGGAGCAGATGGAGTTATGATTGATGCTGCTGTAAATGCCGGTGCGCGCGGTATCGTACTGGAAGGCGTGGGACGCGGGCAAGTCACACCGTTTATGATGGATTCCATCCAGGCGGCTTTGGATAAAGGAATTACCATTGTAATCAGTACAAGTGCAGAGGAAGGAAAAGTGTATCCAGCCTATGGTTACAATGGCAGTGCGCATGATCTGAAAAATAGAGGCGTTATTCTTGGTGAGGATTATGACAGTAAGAAAGCAAGGTTGAAATTGGCTATTTTACTTTCCAATGGTACGGTCAGTGTGGAGGATGCATTTAAACTGTAGGCATCGATTGGCATCCTTACGCGGATTTCTTAAAATGACGATCTTTCTTGATTTTCTTTTTTTTTCGTCCATGTTACGATTATAGGATGAGAGAGTAAAAAGAGAGGGTAATCCATGTTAAATATATTAACGGCAGGTGTTGCTCCGGGTTTAGCCCTGCTTATTTATTTTTACCTAAAGGATCAATATAACACTGAACCTGTGTCTGTAGTATTAAAGGCGTTTATATATGGCGCCCTATTCGTCATACCTGTTATGTTTATTCAGTATGTTATTCAGGCGGAAGGAGTATTTCTTTCTGTTTGGGCCGATGCGTTTTTTGAAAAAGGTATGGTCGAGGAATTAATCAAATGGGCTTTATTCCTGTTCTTAATCTATAGTCATGTTGATTTTGATGAACCGTATGATGGAATTGTTTATGGGGTTTCCATATCACTGGGTTTTGCAACATTGGAAAATATCTTCTACTTGTTTTCGAACGGGCTTGAATATGCATGGGGAAGAGCGATGTTTCCTGTTTCGAGCCATGGGCTATTTGGTGTGATTATGGGTTTTTATTTTGGGAAAGCCAAATTTCAACCGCATTCTCGCTTGAAAATTATGTATATGCTGACAGCGCTGTTCATTCCAATCGTCTTACATGGTTCCTTTAACTATATTTTAATGGAGCAAGAAAAATGGTATGTGTATTTAATTCCATTTATGTTCGGTCTTTGGGGGCTCGGCCTTTGGAAGGTGAAAAAGGCCCGTGTATTAACAGAAAAGGCCTTTAAACAATCCTTTGAATCAGTCCGATAAACGATAGGAAAAAACAAACTTAGTACTAAATCTTTGCCTTATGAAGGTGGTGATTTGCTTCTGAGTTTGTTTTTTATTTTGTCCATTGAGCAGCTTGTTTTGGGGATTATCTCAAAAGGATATTGTTCATTAAAGTACTCTTTTAAGAATTTCTATCGAGTATTGGTTAAAGACAAAGGAACAGAAACATGTCTGTTATATAGGTCTATTACCCATTTACCCTCCTTCAGTCTGCTGGTTGATTCGTTTGTATAAAGAACTATTCTCTCATCATCCCTCTTATGAATAAACGTATATCTAAATCTCCACTAGCTATAAAAATGAATTCTTCTTAACCTCAATTTCCTATTATAAAGTAGATGTGATTCAGACAAGTCTGATACAAATAAAAGCTCGAGTTTTTAGGTGGGCTGAATATTTTATAGGTGTTTGCAAAAACTACCCTTACTGTCATTAATTCTACAGGAGGGCATGAAATGAAGGGATTAGCAAGGAAGTTAGTATCCTTTTTAGTAATTGGCTGTTTTTTATTCCTATCACCGATGTTTAATATAAAGACGGAAGCATTTACAAATCAGGTGATTCAAAGAGGAGCCATAGGGGATGATGTCATCGAACTGCAGGCACGTCTTCAAAATATAGGCTATTATCACGGGAAAATTGATGGGGTTTTTGGATGGGGAACTTACTGGGCATTACGTAATTTCCAAGAAGCATTTGGTCTCCCTGTTGATGGATTAGGAGGAGCGAAAACAAAAAGTAAACTGGTCAGCGCATCCAATTACAACGCTTCCTGGGTGAAAAAACAAGTTAATTCAGGAAAAGAATTTACGTACTATCAGGGAATTCCGATTGAAAATCAAGTTAAACAATCGACATCTACTGCAAAGAAAACGACAACAAACAAGAAAAAAACCACAAATACGACAACTGGTACAGCTACCAATATACCGGCGGGATTTTCAGAAAGTGATATAAAGCTAATGGCGAACGCGGTACATGGAGAGGCGAGAGGTGAACCGTATGAGGGCCAGGTAGCGGTTGCGGCCGTTATTTTAAATAGAGTCCAAAGCTCGTCGTTTCCAAATACGGTTTCAGGTGTCATATTTCAGTCAGGAGCATTTACGGCGGTTGCTGATGGACAAATCTGGCTCGAGCCTAATGAAACGGCAAGAAACGCTGTTTTGGATGCTATGAATGGCTGGGATCCAACGGGAGAAGCAGAATATTATTTTAACCCGGATACAGCCACTAGTTCATGGATATGGGGACGTCCACAAATTAAAAAAATCGGCAAGCATATATTCTGCAACTGAGGTGAACGAAATGATAAAAAATATCGCGATTGCTATATTGGCAATCGGTTTAGCCGGAACAGCATACTGGGCATATCAGGATCATCAAGAGAAGATAGCTATCATGAATCAAAACGAAAATAATTATCAACGTGCCTTTAATGATCTGAACTATCAAATAGATGTGCTAAATGATAAAATCGGGACAACATTGGCTATGAATACAAAAGGTTCTTTGTCACCTGCATTGGCAGAGGTTTGGAGATTGACAAATGAAGCTCATAACAACGTAGGTCAATTGCCATTAACTTTAATGCCTTTCCATGAAACAGAAAAATTCTTAACCAATATCGGTGATTTTGCTTATAAGACAGCTGTGCGAGATTTGGATAAAAGCCCTTTATCTGATGAAGAATATAATACGCTAAAATCTCTCTATAGCGATGCAACAGAAATAAGAGATGAACTAAGAAGCGTCCAAAGTACAATTATTAACAATGATTTGCGGTGGATGGATGTGGAAACAGCGCTGGCGGATACGTCCGGTGACAGTCAAAGGGACAATCAAGTGATTGATGGACTGAAAACAATGGATAAAAATGTGAAGTCCTTTGGGCAAAAAAGTGAATATGGCCCCACGTTCACATCCGTACAAGAAAAGAATATCGATTATAAGCATTTATCCGGGAGTGAAATAACTCGTAAGGAAGCAATTGACCTGGCAAAAAAATACACAGGTGTATCCAATGTTAAAACGGCAAATGTAACGGAAAACAAAGATGGATCTAAGTATGATTTCTACCATGTTAATCTGAAGGATGCTAATACGAATCATATGATAGGGATCGACCTGACAAAAAAAGGTGGGTACCCAATTTATATTATAAATGATCGACAGGTATCTGAGACTAAAATCAGTTTAAATGACGGATATAAGAAAGCTCTCCAGTATCTAAATAAAATGGGTTTTAAGAATATGGAGCTATTTGAAAGTACTCAATACAGTAATGTAGGTGTTTATACATTTATAACAGTTAAAGATCAAGTGAGAATTTATCCGGAATCCATCCGTATAAAAGTGGCACTTGATAATGGGGATATCGTTGGTTTTGGATCTGAAGATTATCTTCAAAATCTAGACAAAGAAAGAAAAGTAAGTAAACCGGCAATAACA
>JAZUQD010000257.1:0-31240 GCA_045605505.1 Pradoshia sp. | reverse complement strand
AGTACCCGCTACTAATTGATTTGAATATTCATTTGAAGGTATATTAGTACCTTTTCCATATTTATTACCTTCAGAGTCATTTAAGAAACCGGCATAAATTTTACTTTTTGATAGTGTGTTTCCCTGACCATCAGTAAATTTTATTGAAATATTCCCTTTATTAGCAATACCTAAATCTATATTTTCTTTTAAAGTTACAGCAACTCGAGTACTGTCTGTTTTGAAATTAGCTGTTGCAGTTGCTAAATCAACTACTACTTCTTCTTCACCTAATCCTGGTAAAGTATCTGGATCTGTCATTTTATAGGTATTAGCTTCTTCCACAGCCGCATTTGACTTTGTTTCTAAGTCTTTTACAGCCGCATTAGCTTTTTCAAGTTCTCCTGTTAGTCTTGTGATCTCTGCTTCCAATTCTGCTTTTTCAGTTGTAGAAGCATCGTCGTTATTTTCTAATTTTGCATTTAATTCATCTATTGTTTTTTGTAATGAAGCTATTTTCACTTCTGCTTCATCTTTTAATGTATTATATTTTTCAACTAATGCTTCATCATTTTTAGCAAAAGCAGCTATTTTTGTTCTTAATGCTTCGATGTTGTCCGCTACTTTATCTGCGATTTCTGTATTGAAAACCAACGTTCCTGCCACAGCTGTGACACCTATTACACTTGCTATTGTTGCTTTTAAATTCATGTAATCCATCTCCTAACTTACATATTATGAAATAAGTTTTAAATATTTCCGTTGGAGATTATATCACGCAAAATATTGCTATATCAATATAATGGTTAATAGACTATATTTTAACTTATTTATGAATTCCTATATAAAATTAAACTTTTATATATATCAAAAAACTCGATTAAATTTTACTTTTCACACCCATATATAGTCATTCAAAAGGACCAGAATTCCATAGATATATGAAAAAGTCATAGCTACCTAATTTACTAACAATCGTGCAATTCCGATATAGAGTTTAACAAACACAAAATAAGCATACACTTACATAAGCGTATGCTTGACCTACTAAATAGGATTTTTTGAACCATAATCTTGCCTATCCGGCAAACTTATAGTTCAAGTCACAATTAAAAAAATTCATAAAACTATGTAAGGTTGGAGACGGTGAGAGGCGAACCCACTTCCCCAAGAAAGTCAGTTTTTCCAGAGCCTTGAAGTTATTAATCGTGTTTTGTCCGTGTGATCAATAACATCATGAAAGAAATAAAAACAATAGAAATCACCCATAGCCACGCCATGTCCATATTACCAGAATCAATCGCAATATAGATAGCTGTAGAAATAGTCTGTGTTTCACCAGGAATATTACCAGCGAACATTAAGGTAGCGCCAAATTCACCCAAGGCTCGTGCAAAGCTTAATATACTTCCTGAAATGAGAGCCTTTGAAGCTAATGGAATTGAAATATACAGGAATATTTGTCCTTCATTTGCTCCATCTATCCTTGCTGCTTCCTCAATGTCCTCATTTACCTTCTGAAACCCCGCTTTTGCAGACTGATACATAAGGGGAAATGATACAACGATTGAAGCAATGACTGCAGCCCACCAAGTGAAAATGATAGGCTGTTTAAAAAGCCACTGTATAGCCTGGCCTGCTATACCATTTTTACCGAAAATGAAAATAAGAAAAAATCCAACTACTGTAGGAGGAAGAACCATAGGAAGCATTAGGATTGTCTCTAGAATAGCCTTTCCCTTAAATCTCTTTCTAGCAAATAGCCGTCCCGCCAAAGTTCCTACTATTATGACGACTAAACCAGATATAAAGGATATTTTTAAAGATATCCATATTGGACTCAAGAATTCCTGCATCAAATTTTCATTTTGTAGTAAATCCATACTTTTTAAAAACATGTGAGGCTTCTTCTCCTTGTATATACTCGTAAAATTCTCTGGCAGCCTTGTACTGTTTAGAATCTTTAATAATACCAATAGGGTAAATAATAGGAGTATGTGTAGCAGGATCAGCAGTTTCAACAATTTTCACTTTATCTGAAATCAACGCATCTGTTTTATATACCATTCCCGCTTTAACATTACCTGTTTCCACATAGGATAATACTTGACGGACGTCCTTGGCATAAACAACTTTTGGCTCCACAGCATCCCAAATACCATTATTTTCAAGTGACTCTCTTGCATACTCTCCTACAGGTACTATTTCAGGTGTTCCGATTGAAACCTTATCTATCTCCGTTTTCATAAGATCTTTAAAACCTTTAATAGATCGATCATCATTCGGAACCACTAATACAAGTTCATTCTCAAGAAGATCCACTCCATCTTCTTTTGCAATATTTCCTTGCTCAACTAATACGTTATACTTATCTTCTGCTGCTGAGAAAAATAGATCCACTGGTGCTCCCTGAGAGATCTGCTGTTGCAAAGATCCGGAAGCTCCATAATTGAACTTTAAATGTACCTGGGGATGTTTTTCTTGATATTTATCCTTTATAACATCCATTGCTTCTTTCAAACTTGCTGCTGCTGATATAGTTAATTCAATATCTTTCCTACTATTTGATACAGATTGGTTTTCTTTAGTATCTGAAGATTGACCATTAACTCCGATATTAGAACAGGCTCCTAACAGTACTAAAAATAATAAAACTCCAATAAATTTAAAACCCTTTGGCATGTTTGCACCCCTTTAACATACACTAATTATTTATCAGGTAGAGTAAACAAAAAATATGCACTAAGAAACCTATAAATACACTTTTCAACCACCACTAATAGGCGGAATGAAGGCGAGTGTATCTCCATCTTTTAAAATTACTTCATCTGTGGCAAATTCCTCATTTACAGCAACCATCATCTGTTCTATAGATAGCATAGGATAATTATTTTCCATCCACACTTTAATTTGGCCAACAGTATGGTCTGCCAGGTGCACTCTTAACTCTGATTCACCAATCGTTTCTTGTAATTGCGCAAATAATAAGATTCTAATCATGAAGGCTCTCCTTTTTAATGGGTGGATTTCCTTTTGGATATGGGACATTTTCCAACTGATCGCCAATCCATTCTGTGCCATCTTCCCAATGCTCTTTTTTCCATATGGGGACAATTTGTTTAATGCGGTTAATCGCATATTCGTTTGCCTCATAAGCAGCTTTACGATGCGGTGAGGATACCGCAATCACAACAGCAATATCTTCAATTTCTAATTGACCTACTCGATGTGTTATGGCCACTTTCACGTTTGCCCATCTCTCTTGTATTTCATCAGAAATTTGTTCGAACATTTTAATCGCCATTGCAGGATAAGCTTGATATTCAAGACTCAGTGTTTTCTTACCCTTCGTCATTTCACGAACCGTTCCGATAAAAAGGGTAATCGCACCAGCATTCCTGCTAACTACTTTATTCTTAACATCTTCAATCTCTATTGGTTTATCTACAATCTCAAATAGTTCTGTTTTCATGAGTTCCCCCTCATTTTTGTCATTAAAAAATCCAGATATTGAGTTTCTTCATGAATTGAAAAGGTCGGATATTCTAATGTTCCTTCCAATGGATAGGTTGGCCAATAGATTACACAGAGGATATTGGACACTTTCTCGAGTAATTCTCGATCTTTGCCGGTTCGCAGGAGGACTACTTTCGGATAGTGTTCGTTCTTATATCCCTCAACAAATACCATATCAATTCCAAAGGATGCATAAATCTCAAGAATATCATGAAGCCTCCAGCTACTTTGCGTAATACTCATCCGCAGAGTGCCATCTCCTTCAACAGCTGTCACACTGGCACCAGCCTGCTCATGTCGAAAACTATCTTTAGAATCATCAACCGCAGGGGGACCACCATGACCATGATGCTTTATCGCTCCTACATATAGTCCTTCAGAAGTGGCTTGTCTAATAAGCAGCTCCATTAATGTGGTCTTCCCGCTATTCTGATAACCGACTATCTGTATGATTTTTTGATATTGTCCCATGGCCAATCACTTCCATCTAAATCTTCCAGCAATAAAACATCTATTTGCATTCCTTTTTCGTATCCTCGTGAGCCTCCAGGTAATACAATCAAGGCATTGGCAGCTGCTAAGGAAGAAACCGCACTGGATTTATCAAAACCTGCAGGAACTGCCACTAATTTACCATTTTCATGTAAAGCATTAGCTCGTACAAAACGAGTAAACGGATTTGCTTTTTTAAAATCGGCACCTAAAACAGCTTGCTCTTTGCGGAGATGTGGTTTCTTATCACCAATTTCCGCTCGAATAATAGGACGAGCAAATAATTCAAATCCAACATAGCAAGCAGATGGATTACCTGAAAGTCCAAATAATAATTGGCCATCCCTAGCCGCTACAGTTGTTACACTTCCTGGTCGCATTGCCACTTTGTTAAATAATACTTTTGCTCCAATAGCTTCATAGATTTCCGGTAAATAATCATAATCACCTACGGAAACGCCACCAGTTGTTATCAACACGTCAACTTCCAGTAATGCTTTTTCAACAACATCTTTACACAAATCCAGATTGTCGCTCAATTTACCATAATATTTGGCAGTTGCTCCAACGCGTTCAATTTGGGCCATAATCATATAAGCATTACTATTTCGAATCTTGCCAGGCTGCAAAGATTCACCTGGCTCAAGCAACTCGCTTCCCGTTGCAATAACGCCTACAACAATTTTTCGGTAAACAGGCACCTGATCATACCCAAAGGTAGCAAGCAATGCAACTACACCTGGATTAATATATTGACCTTTTTGAATCAGGATTTCTCCCTTTTGAACGTCTTCTCCCTTATAGGAGATATTTGTTCCGGCTTCAAAAGTTCGTTTAACTGACATAAACATTTGACCATTATCTTCAAATGTATGGGTTAGCTCTAACATGACAACTGCATCGCAACCTTTAGGTATAGGCGCACCAGTCATAATGCGCACTGCTTCATTAGCCCCTACCTCTTCTTCGAATAGAAAGCCTGCACCAATTTGTCCCACGACATGAAACGTTACTGGATTTACTGAACTCGCCTGCTGGCTATCGATAGCACGGATTGCATATCCATCATAAGGCGAACGATTAAAAGCTGGCACATCAGCATCTGCAGCAACATCTTCTGCTAAAACGCGCCCATATGCTGCCTGTAATGAGACTAACTCTATTTGTTGTTGACCTGCTAACTCCATAACACGTTGAACAGCTTCTCCCACTGGTATAGGCTTACGTTTATCTAACATTCGGAACACCTCCTTATCCTAATAATCGATAATAAATACTTTTAGCTTCTTGTATATCCGAAATGCCATGAATGACTGCTCGTCCATCTTGAAAAATCACCAATCGGTAATCCTTTGCTTGCAAGGAAAGTAAATAAGGGTTTTTATGAATTTCACCGTATGGACGTAATTGAACAGCAAGCTGATCTAAATTATATTTAATAGGTTTTGGCGGACGAATCTGTACGGCATCACGACCGCATAGTATCTCTAATTTCGTTTGATTTTCATAGGATAAATAGGGATACGTTGGGTTTTTTCCGCAAGATGGACAATCATCTTTGCGCATTTTTTCCACTTTAATTTCATAGTGTTGATTTTGCCAAACATCAAAAGTTAAATACGTTTTCCGTCTGGTTTTTTCTTCACCAACCAATAGTTTGAATGCCTCAGCAACTTGATAAGCTGCTACGATTTGGACTGCTGGACTAATGATTCCTACTGTATCACATGTCGTCCTAGTATTTGGGATTACTTTTAGCAAGCAATGCATGCATGGTGTATCCCCTGGGACAATCGTATATGTTGCCCCATAACTGCCAACACAAGATCCATAGATCCATGGAATTTGATGCTTCTGTGCTATATCATTCATCATAAAGCGAATATCAAAATTATCCGTAGCGTCTATCATGAGATCTACACCATTAATGAGTTCTTCTAATTTCTCTGCAGTAGCATCAAGAATCCATGCGTTTATATCCACATCTGAGTTAATTTTCTGGAGTCTTTTTTTCGCAGCGGCGGCTTTCGGAACTTTATCCTGTGCATCTTCTTCAGTATACAGTTGTTGTCTTTGTAAATTACTCCACTCTACGTAATCACGATCAATAATAGTCAACTTTCCGATACCTGCTCTGGCAAGAGCCTCAGCACTTGCACTTCCAAGGGCGCCTATCCCAATGATAAGAACATGCTTTTGTTTTAGCAGTTGTTGACCTTTTTCTCCAATTGGATTGAACAATTGTTGTCTGGAATATCTATTATCCTTCAATGTTTTTGCCTTTCTTTCTATGAGTTTTAGTTTGACCTTTTCATTTATAGCATTATAATAAAAGCAATGTTTTTCAATAAAACCAAAATTTAACTTCTATAAAAGGAGGTCTGCTCCCTTGCACCCTACACATTCTCAGCTCCCTATAAAAGCTGCTATTTTAACTGTGAGTGATACACGTTCAACAGTGGATGACCTTGGTGGTCAAAGAATACAATCGTTACTCACAGAAGCTTCTTTTGAAGTAATACAATACCAAATAACAAAAGATGAACCATCTGAGATAGCAAGACATGTAAAAGAGTGGTGTTCAAATCCGCACATCAACACAATAATCATCACTGGCGGAACAGGATTTACCCCTAGAGATCAAACGTACGATACCATTTTTCCCCTTTTTGAAAAAGAAATGGCAGGCTTTGGAGAACTGTTTCGTTCATTAAGCTATGAAGAAATTGGTCCCAAAGCTATGTTTAGCCGTGCCACTGCAGGAAGTAGGGAAAAATCCGCCATTTATGTGCTGCCAGGTTCTCTTAACGCGGTGAATCTTGCTATGACTAAACTCATTCTTCCTACTGTTCAACATTTTGTCGGCGAGCTGAATCGCCTATGAAAATTGCTGGTGTTGTTTTAGCTGGCGGTCAATCCTCCAGATATGGTCCGCCAAAAATGTTTGAAATGTTTGCTGGTCGTCCTTTGTATAAGAACAGTCTTATAGCCTTACAGGAAAATCGACTAGAACCTTTAATTATCGCTACAAATGCAAACTTGCAATCTAGTTTTATAGGAAATGACATCCAAATAGTCATTGAGGATCATCCTCATCAAGGACCTCTGTCTGCCTTACAAAACGTCATGACAAAATTCCCTGATGTTGAGTGGTTTTTTGTCGTAGCCAGTGATATGCCTTATATGAATGCAGATTTTGTACAAACCATGCTAACCTGTATCGATGATGGGTATGATGCTATTGTTCCTAAGCAGGCATCAAGAATACAACCGCTAGCTTCCATATACAGACGGACTATTTTATCAAAAGCCACTTTATTAACCCAACAAAACAAGAGAAGTATGAAAGTGTTGTTAGAGCAAATCCAAGTTCGTTATGTTAAATTTGAAGAAGAATGCTCTACATTCGTTAATATCAATACTCCATTCGATTGGTCTCAAATTACTAAAAAGGAGTCTTATGATGACTAACTTTACCCATTGGAATCAAGAAGGTCGTCCTAAAATGGTCGACATTTCTGAAAAAGAAATTACAAAACGCACTGCCATCGCTCGTAGTACGATTATTTTATCTGATGCTGTATATGAAGCAATCCAAAAAGGCGGCATAAAGAAAGGTGATCCTACACAAGTTGCACAAATAGCTGGGATTATGGGAGCAAAGAAAACTGCAGATATTATCCCTATGTGCCATCCGATTATGTTACAAGGAACCGATTTCCAATTTGAATACAAAAAAGTCGCCGATGGCTATGAACTTTCCATTCAAGCTACTGTGCATTGCAGCGGTAAAACAGGCGTCGAAATGGAAGCATTAACTGCCGTGTCCGTTGCCGCGCTGACATTTTACGATATGTGTAAGGCGGTCGATAAAAATATGATTATTAAAGATACCTACCTTGTTCAAAAAACTGGCGGAAAAAGCGGTACTTATATGCATAAATAAACAGAAAAACCCGGCATTAATTTGCCGTTTTTTTCTGTTTTTTTAACCACCGATGTGCGACATTTCAATTTTTGACCTTTTCCTTTTTTCCGCTGTCTTTTCATTTCGTTCATCGGAATAGCGGTCAGTTCTATTTTCCCAAACTTCTGTAATGCATTGGATAATTGCTGCATCATCTGCCCCTGTTCTTAATAATTCACGTAAATCAGTTCCATTTGTTGCAAAAAGACACGTATACAATTTTCCTTCTGCCGAAATACGTGCACGTGAACAATTTGAACAGAAAGAATCTGTTACGGATGAAATGACACCGACTTCACCTGAGTTATCTTGATATTGATAACGTGTAGCCACTTCTCCTTTATAATTAGGTTGAACAGTTTGAAGGGGAAAAACTTGATGAAGCTTTTCAATAATTTCTTTCTTCGATACAACCTCATCCATTTGCCATCCATTCGAGTTCCCAACATCCATATATTCAATAAAACGGAGAATATGTTGTTTTTCTCTGAAAAATTCTGCCATAGTAATAATATCTTGTTCATTTATACCTTTTTGGACAACCATGTTAATCTTCACTAACAAGCCAGCTTCTGCGGCTTTTTCAATGCCTTCTAATACCGTTTTTACTTTTCCTCGATGACCATTCATTTCAAAGAAACGATCCTCATTCAACGAATCTAAACTTACAGCAACTCTATCTAATCCTGCTTTTGCTAAATCATTGGCATATTTTTTCAGTAAAGTGCCATTGGTTGTTAAGGCTATATCTTCTACGCCATCTATACGACGAATACATTCAATTAACTTTGGCAAATCTTTTCGCAGTAAAGGTTCGCCACCTGTAATACGGATTTTTTTCACACCTAGTGAGACAAAAATCCGTACTAATCGTTCGATTTCTTCAAAGTTTAATATTTTATCAGACGGTAAAAATGCAAAATCTGGACCAAACACTTCTGCCGGCATGCAATATTGACAACGAAAATTACAACGGTCTGTCACTGATATTCTTAAATCTCTTAGCGGCCTTTGCAATTGATCTCTTAAATTAGTAATTTTTATTCTCCTTCTTTCTTATTAGTCGATCGGTTCATTTGTAGGTATGAGAATTCGCTCTTTATGCGTATAAATGTTTAGTGTATTATGACGAATAAATCCAATCGTAGTAATTCCAAGTTGCTCTGCCAATTGTAATGCCAATTCTGTTGGTGCTGATTTAGATAGCACAATTCCACAGCCAATTTTGGAAACCTTAAGCAAAATCTCTGATGATATTCTTCCGCTAAAAACGATAATTTTATCTTTTATACTAATTTTATTTCTTAAGCAGAATCCGTAAATTTTATCAAGTGCATTATGCCGTCCAATATCCATGCGACTTAAAACAATCCCATTCACATCGCATAGGGCTGCATTATGAACACCACCAGTTGTTTGGAATGTCACAGCCGAATCCTGCATCTCTCGCATTAAACGAAAACAATCATCCGGAGTAAGGCGCACCTGAATATCCTCTGCTTTTTTTGCTGCTAATGCATCATTTGCAAAAACGAAACCTTGGCGGCTCATACCGCAACAAGAAGTGATGTAGCGTTTATTTTGAATTTCTTGATAAATTGGGTTAATTTGTTTTGTTTTAATATGAACAAAACCTTCTTTTTCCTGATACCAGATTTCTTCAATATCCTCAAAACTGCGGATAATACGCTCCGAAGCTAAATAACCCATTACCATATCCTCTACATACTCAGGTGTACAAACCATCGTAACAAATTCTTGCTGATTTATTTTAACTGTGACAGCATGTTCTGTAACAACCAGATCATCTATCTCTTTAATTTGATTATTTTCAATACGTAAAATCTCTCGGGATACTGCTTCTTTCATGAGATCCCCTCTTTATTCATTAATTTTATCTTCAAAAATAAATACAGAAATCGCAATGTCTTCTTCAATTTTGATATCTGTAAATAAATGGAGAAGCTTTGTACCCATCAATTCTACCATGCCCTCAGGGATAGATTTATGATAATAATCCTGGATCATACTGGTTCGTGCTGCATGAACCATTTTTAACCCTTCAGGTGTGCTCGCAATAAATCTTTCTGTCGGTGTAAGATTGCCATGCAGAGTTGAAATTACCATGTTATCCTTAAAAACTGTGTGAATAGACTCAGGTCCTTTACCGAATAAATCTTTTCGTAGTTTTCGAATAATGTCGTTAAATTCATGCACTTTTTTTGACACTTTAATCATTCCCCCAACATAAATAATAGTTATTTTGTGAAGGCACCCTTACAGTTTGTTAATAATATAGTAAATTTCCAAAAATTTAAAGGGATTGAATTTGTGAAACCATTAACAATAATCATAATTTTTAATAATTATTGTCCATTTTAAATTTAAGAGCTATAATACGAATATTACAGATGGGATTGATTTATTTTGATTCTTATGTATCGGTTTTACTTAAAACGCAGGACTATATGCATACATAATCTTAATATTTGGGTTCTATTGTTAAATTAAAAAAATAAAAGTAGATTGAATTCATAGCACGACCTGTTATGAATTTTATCCACCATGACTTAATCAGCATGTGAGAAACATGCCTGTTTCATGGTGGATTTTTTTATTTTTTGGAACGTCAACAATTGAAACCTTCGCTAATGATTAGTTCTGGAACGCGGGATAAAATCCGTAAGCATATATCGCACGATTCATTTCGTTACCATAGCATTAGCATGATTTCGTAAATTGACATATCGCAAAAGGAGGAGTTACCTTGTCTAATATTAAAATTAACGGCGTACCATATGAAGCAACAGAAGGGGCTACAATTCTCGATACCATTAATCGATATTCGATCCCTCATCCGCAAATTTGTCATGTACCTTCCGTTGACCCCATCGAAACTTGTGATACATGTATCGTCGAAGTAAACGGACAGTTAGTTCGTTCCTGTTCAACAAAAGCAGTAGACGGCATGGATATCCAACTGAATTCTGAGATGGCTAAAGCTTCACAGACAGAAGCAATGGACCGTCTATTAGAAAATCACTTATTGTACTGTACCGTTTGTGATAATAACAATGGGAACTGTACATTGCATAACACTGCAGAACTAATGGAAATCGAACATCAAAAATATCCTTATCAACCAAAAGTAGAACCAAATGAAGTGGACATGTCTCATCCATTTTATCGATATGACCCCAACCAATGTATTGCCTGTGGACAGTGCGTAGAAGTCTGCCAAAATCTACAGGTTAATGAAACATTATCTTTAGATTGGGAAGCAGAACAACCACGCGTTATATGGGATACAGGCGTTGATATTAACGATTCTTCTTGCGTTAGCTGCGGACAATGTGTAACCGTATGTCCATGTAACGCATTAATGGAAAAATCCATGCTTGGAGAAGCTGGTTTTATGACCGGTATTAAACAAGATACCCTGGATCCAATGATTGATCTGATTAAAGAAGTTGAACCTGGATACAGCGGCATTTTTGCTATTTCGGAAGTTGAAGCGGCGATGCGAAGCAAACGTACTAAAAAGACAAAAACTGTTTGTACTTTTTGCGGTGTAGGCTGTTCGTTTGAAGTGTGGACAAAGGGACGCAAAATTTTAAAAGTTCAACCTTCTGAAGGACCTGTAAATGCGGTTTCTACTTGTATAAAAGGAAAATTCGGTTGGGACTTTGTCAATTCTGAGGAGCGGATTACTAAACCATTAATTCGTAAAAACAATGAATTTATTGAATCATCATGGGATGAAGCATTAGATTTGATTGCTGAAAAACTTGGCGGAATTCAAAAAGAATATGGGCCTGGATCTGTTGGTTTTATTTCCTCTTCAAAAATTACTAATGAGGAAAACTACTTAGTACAAAAAATGGCTCGTCAATTATTTGGAACAAACGATATAGATAATTGCTCACGTTATTGCCAATCTCCAGCTACAGATGGTTTAATGCGAACTGTTGGTATGGGCGGAGATGCCGGAACCATCAAAGATATTGAAAAAGCAGGTCTTGTTATTGTTATTGGTGCAAACCCTACAGAAGGCCACCCTGTTTTAGCGACCCGTGTAAAACGTGCCCATAAGCTCCATGGTCAAAAATTAATAGTGGCCGATATTCGCAAGCATGAATTGGCAGAGCGCTCTGACATCTTCATGCATCCAAATCAAGGAACTGACCAGGTTTGGCTAATGGCCGTAACAAAATACATGATTGATCAAGGCTGGCATGATGAAGCCTTTATTCAAGAGAATGTACATTTCTATGAGGAGTATAAAGATGTCCTTGAAAAATACACACTCGACTACGCAGAGAAAGTGACAGGCATTTCTAAAGAGGTATTGATTAATGTCGCCGAAATGATTCGCGATGCAGATGGGACTTGTATTCTTTGGGGAATGGGTGTCACACAAAATACGGGTGGTTCTTATACGTCAGCAGCTATTTCAAATCTTCTTTTAGCTACAGGGAACTATCGTCGTCCAGGTGCAGGCGCCTACCCACTACGAGGACATAATAATGTCCAAGGTGCTTGTGATATGGGGACATTGCCACACCTATTGCCGGGCTATCAAGCAGTTATAAATGAAAAAGAACGGGCTAAGTTTGAAAAAGCCTACGGCGTTAAAATTCAGCCACAACCCGGCCGTACTAATATGCAAATGTTAGATGCAGTTATGGAAGGTAAAATGAAGGCTATGTATCTAGTAGGTGAAGATATGGCTCTTGTAGATGCAAATGCAAATCATGTAGACCAAGTTCTTTCATCATTAGACTTTTTTGTTGTCCAAGATGTTTTCCTATCACGGACAGCACAATATGCGGATGTCGTTTTACCGGCAGCGCCATCCCTTGAAAAAGAAGGGACCTTTACTAATACTGAACGACGTGTTCAGCGCTTATATCAAGCATTGCCAACACTTGGTGAATCAAAAGCAGATTGGGAGATTCTTCAAGCAGTTGCTCAGCGCTTTGGAGCAGATTGGAATTACAATCATCCAAGTGAAATTTTTGAGGAAATGGCCAGTCTTTCACCAATCTTCTCTCAAGCAAACTATGATGTCTTAGAAAATTGGGGAAGCTTCTGTTGGGGTAGCCTTGATGGAAAAGATACACCATTACTATATGAAGATGGCTTTAATTTCCCTGACAAAAAAGCTCGTTTTGTTTTATATGACTGGGTTAAGCCTGTTGAATTTGATGCACAGTATGATTGTCACATCAACAATGGCCGTATGCTTGAACATTTCCATGAAGGTAACATGACTAATAAATCTAAAGGTATACAATCAAAAGTTCCTGAGACTTTTGTTGAAGTATCACCAGAATTGGCAAAAGAACGAGGTATTACAGATGGAGCTTTATTACGTTTAGTTTCTCCTTATGGAGCATTAAAATTAAATGCACTCGTAACAAGTCGTGTACAAGGCAATGAGCTTTTCTTACCAATGAACTCTGTCAGCAAAGATTCGGCTATCAATTTCTTAACTGGTCCAGCAGGCGATGCTAATACATCAACACCGGCATACAAACAAACAAAAGTACGTGTAGAGGTATTGAAATCAAAAGGAAAATCACCACTTCCTAGAACAAACCCGCGTAATAAACAACGTCATCCACAAAATGGTGTTGAAGTTCAACGTAAATGGAATCGTCCTGGATACGTTCACTTAACAACAACTGGAATGGAGTGATAGCATGGGTGTACCAATAGATACGATAAAAAAACAACAATTAACGGATGAACAAATAAGAGATCAAAAATTAGATAATTTAAAACAGCTACTTTCCGCTAATGAAGAGACAGTCAATCAAGTGTTTACGATTATGGGAGAGTTAAATAATATGGGCGCACTTGATGCAGCTTCCAAATTGCTTGAAGCAAAAGAGGAAGTTGCTAATATTGCACTAGGTCAATTAACTCGTAAGCCTGTTACGAATATGATCAACAATCTAATGGGGGCTGCCGGTGCTTTAACTAACATGGACCCAGAAACAACAACAAAACTCCTTGCCAGTTTAAATACTGGCTTAGATGAAGCAAACAAAGCAATAGAAGCTGATGAAAAAGTTAGTGTCTTCAAGTTAGCAAAACTGATGAAAGATCCTGATGTCAATCGTGCCTTAAACTTTGGTATTCACCTCCTCAAAGGACTTGGCAAGGGCTTAAAATAGGATGGAGGTTTCTTAATGTTAACAAACGGGGACATTTTAAATGCACTAAAACATGTCGAGGACCCCGAGCTTCATAAAAGTATTGTTTCTTTAAATATGGTTCGTGATATACAGGTAAAAGATACTCACGTCTCACTAACAGTAATCCTAACAATTCAAGGCTGCCCGCTAAAAGCCAAAATTCAAGGGGATATTGAACAAGCTTTAAAAGAAATCGGTGCTGCAAGTGTCTCGATTGAATTTGGTGCCATGACAGATGAGGAGCGTCGCAATTTAACATCCTCTTTACAATCTCAAAATGCATCAAATCAAGGGGTTCCCAACATACTGCTACCTGATTCAGGTGTCAATTTTATTTCAGTAACCAGCGGTAAAGGCGGTGTCGGCAAGTCAACTGTTACGATTAATTTAGCAGTTGCCCTTGCTCGTCTTGGAAAAAATGTCGGCATTTTAGATGCAGACATTTATGGCTTTAGTATCCCTTCTATGATGAATATTACACAAAAGCCGACAATGCTTGATCAGACTGCCATTCCGGTTGTGAGTGATGGTGTGAAAGTCATGTCGATGGGCTTTTTTACAAAAGATAATCAGCCTGTCATTTTTCGCGGTCCAATGCTCAACAAGTGGATTCGTAATTTCCTTGCCAATACACTTTGGGGAGATCTAGATTATCTGCTGCTAGATTTACCACCCGGCACAGGAGATGTTGCCATCGATGTGGCAGCATTAATTCCACAAGCACAAGAGATCATTGTAACTACACCTCACCATGTGGCTTCTCATGTGGCTTCTCGGGCAGGTCTAATGGCTCAACATACTAAACACACCATTCTCGGTGTTGTCGAAAATATGGCTTACTTTGAGAATTCAGCTGGTGAAAAGCATTATCTATTCGGACAAGGTGGTGCTGGAAAATTAGCAGATAATCTTCATACAAATATTATCGCTCATATACCACTTGCCCACCCTGAGGAGGATACCGGCTCTATGGTTTATGATGAAGATTCCGTTGTCGGGGAAACATTTACTCATCTAGCGGAAGATATCATTTATCAAACTGATCAAAATTGAACAGCTTATACTATATAACAGAAAAAATTAATGCAACCAGTAGCAGGGTATCCCTTGCTGCTGGTTGTTTTATTAATGAGTCATTTCCATATAAAAAGCACCTCCTAATTAAGTGCTGAGTATCTAAACTCAGATTCAATCAGGAGATGCTTTTATTCCAGACTATATTTTATTAGAGATGTTAAGTAGATTTCACTTAGTAACAGTAGTAGTTATAAAATATAACCGGCTTTTTTTAATACCTGCATAAAATAAAAGCGGTACGTATTTTTAACAAAGCTATCTAGTGGCAAGCCAACATTTAATTGATATTTAGTAAAAATAAAATAAAATCGTTTATCCCATTTTAAACGCAATAATTCACCCGCATCTTCACCGTATTTCTCAGTAAATTCCATAATTAATGGTTCTATCATATGAAAACAATAGTTTTTTAAATTTCCAAGAGCATCGGCATCTTTTTCTTTTTGAAATCGCGTAATCCAATCTACTAATTGCTCATTCATCGTGGACGTCCAGCTTTCTATTTAAGTAATTTTTTCCCTATTTATTATACCACCTTTTGTTCGTTCTTTCTTATTACATACATCGTTATGAAATTCCCCTGCGGATAACTATTATAACTAGTTATTAAAGGGACTTTATTTCTATTTCATTTGTATAATCTAATTCATGTTTCCTACATCACTATTTACCGCCTTAATTATTAGACATAATAAAAAACTCCATATTCATGATCGAATTTGAAGGTCTCCAAATAGCTAATATGTAAGTATGAAAAAAGGGATATTAAACGAGGTTTAAATCCCGTTCAATATCCCTAGCTTATCTAAGCGTTAATATAACAGTAATTCCACCGTATGTATTGGTGGAGACGGTGGGAGTCGAACCCACGTCCAAAGATAACGGCACTTATGCATCTACGAGTGTAGTCGATACATTGGCGTTTCACTGTTCCTTCTGCCTATCGACAGGCGTCCGGACAGCTAGTCTGGTTATTCTCTTCCTTCTCCCTCAGACGGTGAGATCCGGCGTAGTCCACTAAAGTTGAGTCCCTTACCCTACCACATGGACGATGGAGGGAGGAACAGCTTATCGACTGTTATTAAGCAGCGAAAGCTAAGTTGTTGTTTTGTTTGCCAGTTATAGGCTGTGACGTTTTAACGAGGCCGATCCCCTCGACTCGCAACATAAGCTCGAACTACCCCTGTCGAATCCGTAACGTCCCCATGATAAGAATGTGGATCGTACGAAATGAAGAAGCGTGCTTTGAGCGTTGCTTCTATTCAATTGTGGTACATAAGTAATTATAACATAATAAGTGTGAAATTCAATTGTAAGAACTTGGTGACAATACCAATCTAAGCTTAACGTTGGCGTTCTTTAAACGCTCGTTCGATTTCACGTTTTGCTTCTTTTCTTTTCAAGTCTTCACGTTTATCATAATTCTTTTTACCCTTGCCTAAACCGATTAAAACCTTGGCAAAACCGTTTTTTAAATATAACTTCAATGGCACAAGTGCATACCCTTGTTCTTTTGTAGCACCGATTAATTTGCTGATTTCCTTATTGTGCAAAAGTAGCTTGCGCACACGCAACGGATCGTGATTATAACGGTTTCCCTGCTCATATGGGCTAATATGCATTCCCATTAAGAAGACTTCTCCATTAATAATCCTTGCATAAGAATCCTTTAAGTTAACTCGACCATTTCGAATGGATTTAATCTCAGTCCCCTGCAAAACAATTCCTGCTTCATAGGTTTCTTCGATAAAGTAATCATGATAGGCCTTTTTATTTTGACCGATTACCTTTCCTGTACCCTTTGGCATTTGATAGCCCCCTCTCTCTATATATGGGTTAGGTTAAAAGAGAGCCTAAGCACTATAGGCTCTCCTTCTATCATACTACAGCAATTGCTTCTATTTCTACAAGTCCGTCTTTTGGTAGACGAGCCACCTCTACAGCACTTCTTGCAGGAAAACTGCCGCTAAAATAGGTGGCGTAAACTTCATTGACTGCCGCAAAATCATTCATATCATTCAGGAATACTGTTGTCTTCACAATATGATTTAAATCAAGCCCTTCTTCTTCCAGAATAGCCTGTATGTTTTTAAATGCTTGATGTGTTTGTTCCTGGACCCCATCTTTTAATTCACCCGTCTCAGGATCTAATCCAAGCTGTCCGGATGTATAAACAAAACCATTCACTCGAATCGCTTGTGAATACGGCCCAATTGCCGCCGGTGCTTTTGCTGTTTGAATCGCAATCTTACTCATTCTAGTATTCCTCCATTTCCCTAAATTCCATACCTATATAGTATTCGATTGAAATGTTCGTTATCCTTCTCTTTAGAAAATGAAACATGGAGTTATACCCTTTATTCCTTTCCCGACTTAAAGCCTCACGAAACAATAAAAAAGGAAGAATGCATAAAGTTGCATTCTCCCTCTTTCCTTTATGCCTCAACCGAATTCATTTCAACCATTTTACCGTTGTACACATCTTTGTCCAATTCACCTGTTACACGGCCGGTTACCAAGCCTGCTGTAGTCGAACCGCTGACATTAAGAGCTGTTCTACCCATATCAATCAATGGTTCTACAGAGATTAGTAAGGCTGCAATCCCAATTGGCAAGTTCATGCTGGATAAGACGATTAATGCGGCAAAGGTAGCTCCACCGCCAACACCGGCTACACCAAACGAACTAATAGCTACTATGATGACTAATTGGATAAGGAATCCAGGATCAAGCGGATCTGGCGCAATCATGACAGCCAACATAGCTGGATAGATTCCTGCACATCCATTTTGACCAATGGATGCCCCAAGAGAGGCAGCAAAGTTCGCAATTCCTTCTGAGTTACCAAATTGTTTAGTTTGAGTTTCTACATTAATAGGAATAGACGCTGCACTTGAACGCGAAGTAAACGCAAATGTAAGTAATGGGCCTATTTTTTTAACATATTGTATTGGATTTAAACCCGTAAAGAACAAAATAACCAAATGAATTAGGAACATGACAATCAACGCTACATAAGAAGCAATGACGAAGGTGGATAATTCAATAATTCCCTGTACATCCGTATTAGCAATAGTATTCGCCATTAACGCTAAAATACCATATGGTGTTAAGCGAAGAATCAATGTAACAACTCTCATCACAATTTTATATAAAGCATTAATGATTTTTTCAAATGTTTCAAACTCCGCCGGTGCCTTTCTTCTAACACCCATGGCCGCAATCCCGATAAAAGCTGCAAAAATAACTGTTGCGATGGTGGAAGTAGGCCTTTGACCAGTTAAATCAAGAAACGGATTCGTTGGAATGACCTGTAAAATTCGTTCTGGAAAGCTTTGATTTTCTACTTCTATCATAGTTTCTTCTAACTGAGCAGAACGGGCATCCTCTGCTTCCCCAGATTCAAGATGATCCGCTGATAAATCAAATGTAAGGGCGCTGCCAATTCCGACAGCTGCTGCTATGGCAGTGGTTAAAACCAAGACCCCAATAATGGAGAAGCTAATTTTACCAACTCCTGCTGATCCCTTCAGACGGATAATAGCGGAAATAATCGACACGACAATCAATGGCATGACAATCATTTTCAAAAGGCTGACATAGCCCGTCCCTACAATACTGTACCAATTCTTTGTATCCGCTACGACAGTACTATCGCTATCGAATGCCAATTGAAGGAATACCCCCAAGAGAATTCCTAATCCGAGACCTGTAAATACACGTTTCGAAAAGGATACATGTTTCTTTTGCATATAGAACAATAAGCCGACTAATGCAAGTAAGATCAGAATATTTATAATAACTAAAGTTGTGTCCATTTCAAACTCTCCCCCTTAATTCATACTAAAGACATATGATATGTATTATATAAATTATAATTTCTAAAGTACAGTAATATGACTAAATTAGCAAAATTCTTGAAAGATCCTTTAATGATTTTAACTAGCCATTACCTACAAATAAAAGGAGAGCTAACTCTTGTCAGCTCTCCTTCGTGATTATTAGCGTTTTTTCTTCTTTCCGGACTTGCGCTTTGCAGCCGGTGCGTTCTCATAAAATTTCTTTTTCTTTCTTGGTCCTTTTTTATCGGCGTTTTCTCCTGGCTTGCCTTTGCCCTGGCTTCCTGGTTTACGCTTGTCACCGCCGCCTTGTGGCCTTGATGAATCTTTACGGCGGTTTTTACCCGGTTCTGCTCTAAAAATACGTTTTTCACCAGAAACTCGTTCACGATTGTCTTTCATTCCTACAATCTCAAAGTCAATGGCACGTTCGTCTTTATTTACATTAATTACCCTAACAGTGATCTCGTCGCCGATTCTGAACACCTTAGCCGTACGTTCACCAATCATTGCGTATTGACGATCATCGAAATGATAATAATCATCTGTCATATAGCTGACGTGGACAAGACCTTCAATGGTGTTGGAAAGTTCAACGAACATACCGAAGTTTGTGACAGATCTGATGATCCCGTCAAACTCCTCACCCACCTTATCTTCCATGTATTCAGCTTTTTTCAAATCATCCGTTTCCCGCTCTGCATCTACTGCTCGACGTTCCATGGAAGAAGTATGCTGAGCAATTTCACCAAGCTTCTCATTCCATTTTTCCTGTGTCTCTTTGCTTAAATCACCATTGATTAAATACGTACGGATTAAGCGGTGAACAATTAAATCCGGATAACGACGGATTGGTGATGTAAAATGCGTATAATAATCTGTCGACAATCCAAAATGGCCTAGACTCTCAGGATCATATTTCGCTTGTTGCATGGAACGAAGCATGACAGTCGATACGACCATTTCCTCTGGTTTTCCTTGCACAGCTTCAATGATTTCCTGCAAAGCACGCGGATGAATGGAATTTGCCGTACCACGCACGATATAACCAAAATTCACGATAAAATCAAAGAATTTTCTCAGCTTATCTTCATTTGGATCTTCATGGATACGATAAATAAACGGCACATCCATCCAATGGAAATGCTCGGCTACTGTTTCGTTTGCTGCCAGCATAAATTCTTCAATTAATTTCTCTGCAACAGAACGCGTCCGAAGAACGACATCAGTTGGCTCTCCATTTTCATTAACGAGGATTTTAGCTTCTTTAAAATCAAAGTCAATGGCTCCTCTGCGCATTCTTTTTCCGCGAAGAATTTCTGCTAATTTTTCCATTTCTTCAAACATCGGAACAATCGGTTCATAGCGTTTGATTAATTCCTCGTTTTTATCAACGAGAATTTCATTCACATCTGAATACGTCATACGCTCCGTTGTTTTAATCACACTTTGGAAAATCTCATGAGAAACGACTGTTCCCTCTGAATCAATTTCCATTTCACAAGATAACGTTAACCGATCCACACGCGGATTCAATGAACAAATTCCATTTGATAAACGATGTGGAATCATTGGGATAACCCGGTCCACCAGATAGATACTTGTCGCGCGTTCAGCCGCTTCAACATCAATTGGTGACCCTTCTGTTACATAATGGGAAACATCCGCAATATGTACACCAAGCTTATAGTTGCCATTTTCAAGTCTGGTTACCGTTACGGCATCATCTAAATCCTTCGCATCTGCTCCATCAATCGTCACAATGGTTTCATTCCGCAGATCACGACGATTCACCAGATCCTTTTCATCTATAACTTCAGGTGTTTGATTGGCTTGTTCCAACGCATCTTCCGGGAATTCCCCTGGCAAACCAAATTTATGAATAATGGATAAAATATCAACACCAGGATCATTTTTATGCCCTAAGATCGTGATAACTTCTCCTTCTGCTGACATTCTGCCTTCCGGATAGTTTGTTATTTTAACAACCACTTTATGGCCTTCAACGGCACCATTCTTTGCCTCGTTAGGGATAAAGATATCATTGGCCATCTTCTTATCATCCGGGATAACAAAACCAATCCCTCTTGTTTCCGTGTAAGTACCTACAACATTTTGGACACCACGTTCAACAATTTTAACAATGGTTCCTTCACGTCTTTGCCCAGATGATTGCGAAGAGACACGTACCATTACAATATCTCCGTGCATCGCATTGTTTAATTCATGCGGAGGAATAAAGATATCATCCATGCCTTTCTCTTCAGGAATCACAAAAGCAAATCCTTTAGCATGTCCAGAAACTTTTCCTTTTACAAGGTTCATTCTCTCCGGCAGCCCATAACGGTCGGAACGGGTTCTCACGATTTGGCCATGCTCCTCCATATATACGAGAGCCTTCACAAAATCCTTGAAATCCTCGGAGTCCTCTACCCCCATTGCTGCCTCTAATTCTTGTACGGTCATGGGTTTGTAAGCTTCTTCTTTCATATAAGAATGCAGCTTGTCTACATGTTGACGAATCATGTCATCCACACAAACCCCTCCTTTCTTTCCTTTATCATTGATCTATATATTAATTTGCCCAATCAAGACTCTCTAAAAACGCAAGAACATCTTGATGAAGCTGATCACGTTCTTTATCGAGTGTAATGACATGGCCTGATTCTTCATACCATTTCAAACTCTTCTGTTCTGTGTTCGCCGAATTATAGATAATATTGGCGCTGTCTGTATTGATCATATGATCATGACGGGCCTGAGCGACAAATAGCGGCACATCGATTTGATTCACATGCTCTCGTACATCACTGATCAATTCCTGTAATGCTCGCAAGGTTTCCATTGGGCGTTTTTGAAAACGAGCCATTTCCAATTCTATTTGTTCATGGCTTTTTCCTTCACGATTTTTATACTCACGCGCATACTCCAGGACACCTTCATACATGACTTTTTCACTTTTTATATACATAGGCGCACACATCGGTACGATACCCTTAACAGGTACAGTGTAACCTAATTTTAAGGAAAATACCCCTCCTAATGAAAGACCGGCCACCGCAATCTCTTTATGGCCCATTGCCCGTAATTTATCATAGGCTCTCATACAGTCCTTCCACCAATCAGTTGGTCCATAATTGACCAACTCTTCCGGAGGTACGCCATGCCCCTTATACTGTGGTGCATGGCATGTATATCCCTTGCCTTCAAGATATCTGCCTAACATTCGTACATCAGCGCTATTCCCAGTAAAACCGTGAAGCAATAAGACAGCCCGGTTTCCTCCCTCAAATGTGAATGGTTGTGGCTGAGTTATTTTCATACATAAAATCTCCCTTTATTTGTTTGAACTTATACTGTGTACTACCAGTTTACGACGTTAGAGTAACAAAACGCTATTAATAAGAACGTTATACACATCAAAAAAGCCTGGCAAAGCTGCCAGGCAATGTTTGTTTACTTCGTATTACTTTGCGAAAAAAGAAACAAGAATTGTTAAAACAAAGAATAATACGGATAAAATAATAGTAGCGCGATGTAAATATAAATCAAGTCCTCTTGCCTTTTGTTTACCAAAAAGCTGTTCAGCCCCACCGGAAATAGCACCGGATAATCCTGCACTTTTACCGGATTGCAGTAAGACTACGACAATCAAACTGATGCATGTAATAACCAATAATACGATGAGTGTAGTATGCAACACGAACAAATACCTCCTAATTACGGTCTTATCAATACTTTCACTTTACCATACCCACCTTTTTTTCACAATAACTAACAAGGAGTAAATAGTTAATTTCACCGCGAGCAGGGTATAATCAAATAAAGATCTATAATTCCCGTAATAGAGGGGGACATGGGTATGTTTACTGATTGGTTAAATAAGATAAATTACGCAAACATGATCGGATTTATATTTGGCAGTTTAATGATGTTCTTTGCATGGGGTGCCCCGTTAATAGGAGCCCTTTTGCTCATCGCTGGTGTACTTTTAATCAGATCTAAACATCACGGAACACCATTCATCTTTTTTATGACCTATTCCGTTCATCTTTATTTAATTGGTCTATTCATTTTTGAACTCTTATCGATACATTGGCTGTCTATTAGTCCATACCTCTACATGGCCATTTTAGCCATACTAATCAGCTTAATTGTTGTAATCATTCGTTCAAACACGAGTACTCTGACCCTCTTTTGGTTTGCGTTACATATATTAATTCTCGTTTACGGATTTCTTAGCGGAGACACTTTCTGGTCCTCTGTTTGGAGTCCAGAATCGGTTCAAACTGTTTTTAAAACATCCTACTCCATCTTAATCGCCTTTTTCTTGATTGGCATTTTTCTGGATCGTTTTCAAACTGAACTTAAACGAGAATACCAAGATCGAAATTAACTAGAAAGACGCTCCCTTTAGTGTCTCAGGAAGGTTAGAATGGTAATCTAACCTTCCTGGGAGTCACTTCAAATGGAGCGTCTTTTTTAGTCTAAACGAGATGATTATTTAAATACTTTTACACGGTCTTCAATTGGATTGAATTGTTTCTCACCAGCTGGCGCAATTGGTTTGCCAAATGGCATTTGGGCTGCTAACTTCCAGGTTGCCGGTATATTCCAGGTTGCCTTCACTTCTTCATCTATTAATGGATTATAATGTTGAAGCGTCGCACCTAAACCTTCTGTTTCAAGAGCTGTCCATACTACAAGTTGCAACATACCGGAGGCTTCATTTGACCAAATCGGGAATTTATCTGCATATAAATCAAATTGAGACTGCAGGCCTTCAATGACAGCTTGATCTTCAAAGAAAAGAATCGTGCCATATCCGGCATTAAACATATCCATTTTTTCTTGCGTGCTGGCAAAATGCTCGGCAGGTACCGTTTTTCTTAATGTTTCAGTTGTGATATCCCAAAATTTATTACTTTGTTCTCCAAATAAAACAACAACCCTTGAGCTTTGCGAGTTAAAAGCAGATGGTGTATGTTTTACCGCAAATTCAACAATCTCCCGCACTCTCTCTTCAGATACTACCTTTTCATCGTTAATCGCATAAAGTGAACGTCTAGACTCAATACCTGATAAAAATTTATTTGTTTCGCTCATGATTTTATTCCTCCTCAATTTTTATATAGAATACCAGTTGATACCTATGTTATTTAAACAGATAACCGAATAGTTAAACCAAACGGATCTGATGTTTCCCAATAGCCATCCTCTTCTCGAACTTCAGCACCGATTTCTTTCAAACGAGATATAGCATCTTTCCTTCGCTTATCATCTGGATAATGAATGGTGAAGGCATGCAGTCCCACACTTTCCTTTGAAGCAGCCGGTATATCCTTTCCATTCCAAACATTTAAACCGATATGATGGTGATAACCATCTTTGGACATAAACAATGCCTGCCCGCCATAACGGATAACCACATCAAAACCTAATCCTTCTCCGTAAAACTCTTCCGCTTGCTCAAGATTTCCAACATGCAGATGAATATGCCCCATTACGGTTTCAGACGGAAGCCCCTCCCACATCTTGCTTTCTCCTGCTGCTAATACCTCTTCTGCTTTCAAAGGCTCAGTAACCATATGGACCTCTTTATCCTTCCATATCCACGACGACTCAGGCCGATCCGCATATATTTCAATTCCATTCCCATCTACATCTTGTAAATATAGTGCTTCACTTACATGGTGGTCCGAAGCTCCCAATGGGTAATTAATCTTTGCGACATGATGCAAAAAGCTTCCCAAATCAGCTCGTGAAGGTAACAATAAGGCAAAATGGTACAGACCGGATTTATGAGCCTCTTTTGGTGTCACATTTTCAGGTTGCAGCAAGGTAAGTAACGGTGTTTTTCCGTCCGCTGTTAAAACAGCCCGGTGACTCTCACGTTCCAGAACCTTAAAGCCAATGATGTTTTCGTAAAAGGCCAGTGACCTTTCCATATTAAGTATCTTTAATTCAAGACTTTCCACAAACGTATTTGTTTTTTGATGAAAGTTCATTCTTCTCTCTCCCAATAAGTCGTATTCAAATATCCATTTGGTACATAACTTACTTTATGTAAGTAATTATATTTTAGTAACAAAGTTATGTCAAGTAAATAAATTCTGATAATTTATTATATAATTTTTCAATAATGCGTTATAATATAGTCAATAGGGGTGAAGTCATATGAATCAATCTCACATTTGTCCTAAGTTCGAAAAGGCCATGGAGATTCTCAGCCGCCGCTGGAGCGGTTTAATTATCTATCAATTACAATCTGGTCCCCAACGTTTTTGCACGCTGGAGTCATCAATCGGCGTCAGTGGAAGAGTTCTATCTGAACGGCTGAAAGACTTAGAAAAACAAGGAATCGTTAAACGTGACGTCTATCCGGAAACGCCAGTCCGAATTGAATATTCTTTAACAGAAACAGGAGAATCAATGAAGCCAATGATGCAGGCTATCGCTGAATGGGCTGATGAATGGATTAAAATAGACTCTTCAGAGACCGACCAAAAATAAATGCCGATTGCGCCCAGCGCAATCGGTTTTTTGTGCCTTTTTGGATATTTACCTCATGATGGTTCATTAAAACATTTGTTAATTAATGAGGTTGTCTTTCACGATTAGCGGATCATGTTAGCCTTTATTCCATTCATTTTCTGTACATCTTAGTAATCCCTACCTTGCTAAATATAAAATTGCTCAAACTCCTCGAAATAACCCGTACCATCCTTTCCTCATTCTTTATTAAAATAAACTCGTTCCTTATCATCACAAAAAAAGAGAATAAGAGGATTCCCCCTATTCTCAGTCCCGTATTACTTAGTTAACTTTACTTGTGTCGCCTTACTTGTATTGTTAGCTTTATCCTTAGCCGTTACAGAAAGGGTTGTACCTTTTTTCTGAGCTTTTATGTTTACAGTGAAAGTCCCTTTGTTGTTTGCCTTTGCACTTCCAAGCGTTTTATTATTTACTTTGACCGTAACACTTGCATTTGCTTCCGTTTTACCGGTAACAGCCTTTGACTTAGATGTCATAGCATTTACTTTAGGTGCAGATGGTGCCGTTTTATCCAACACCGTAATCGTTTGCGTCGGACTCACATTATTAGCTGGATCCTTAGCTGTAAGGATTAATTTGGCACCTGCTTTTTGTTTGGTTATTTTAATTGTGTATTGCCCTTTAGCACTTACTTTTCCGGACAAGGTTTTATTTCCTGCTTTGATGATAACTGTACTGCCGGCTTCTGCTTTGCCGCTTACTGATGTGGATTTATCTGAAACAGTAGTTGCACTGGGTTTAGCAGGAGGAATCACATCTTTTACCGTACTATCTTTTATGTCATGCACAATCCCAGCTTGATCTTTTGCGATTATTTTCAGCTTTGTACCCGCTGTTTGCGCTTTGATTGTAATTTTATAGGATCCTGTTGCCTTTGCCTTGTAGGTACCAAGTTCTTTAGATCCAGCTTTTACCGAAAGAGTATATCCTTTTTCAACATTACCTGTTACCGTGGTTGATTTGTTCGTCACTGTTCCCGTTGTCAGTACATACTTGGACAAATAGGAGGAGGCGATATACCCTTTTACTCCATTTGATGTTTTGACCGGATACCAGACAAATTGATTTTTACTTGTTGGAGATTGATCATATGCTATGCTTCCATCGATTGTTAAAATGGTGCCCTTGGCGAGAGTTTTGACAACTTTGGAGTTAGCATCCGTACTTGGTCTGTCTCTCAATTTAACATTACTTCCAGTAACGATCACTTTATTGTTCGATTTAAATGCAGAGTGTGAAGTCGTGATTGGATTGGTTAAGGTATAACTCAATTTGTTGAATTTAATATTTGCTGTGCTATTTGTTTTATAGGTAAAATCCTTCACTGAAAATGGATAATCTATTAATATCCTTCCCCAGATAATATTATCTTCTATTTTTTTGAATACCTTTTCCTGATAAGCAGACGTATTTCTTTTTCCTGTGGCTTGATAAAGCGGACTATTCTCTGGCTTTGTACCATTATAGGCCATCACCGGAAAATACCAGTTCTCAATCACTTTCCGATCTGCACCTTTAATTTTAGGGAGGTCTTTACGGTTGTAGTTAGCACTGAGGATTTTGACGCCTTCCTCGATATTGTATTTAATATCGGTTTTTAACCTACCTTGATTAAGTTCTGTCTTATTGGTAATTTGCATGATACCAATTCCACCATCACTGGATATAAGAGGTTGACCCTTATCCGTAAACTGTCTCCAACCACTTTCCTCAAACGCCACTGCTTTAACCACTTCAGGCGGAATATCATTCCTAATAGCGGCTTCAGTTAACATTGTATTGATTGTTTGAAATGGCGGGTTTTTATATGTGGTATTGGCAGCCGAGATACCGGTGGCAAAAAGTCCTAATACAAGCGTCAACAACAAACTGATTTTCAGCATGTAAACTTTCATTTTTTATCGATCCTATCCTTTCTTTTAAAACTATGCATCCAGTATCCTATAACTCTACCACTTTTTCAATAATATGGTATTTAGAGGATTATATATTAAGTGAATTATTTTAATTTTTCTGATAAACTATACCAAACTAATTTACTTCTACTTTTTAAGGGGAATTAAGAGGACAAATTAGAAAGATAAAGAAACCAAGGGGGCTCACAGATGGATTATGCTTTATTGACTTCCGTAATTATTTATATGATCTTAATGCTCGGAATCGGATATTTTGCCTATAAAAAAACATCCAATTTATCTGATTATATGCTAGGCGGCAGAACACTTGGGCCTGCTGTGACAGCACTGAGTGCAGGCGCTGCAGATATGAGCGGCTGGCTATTAATGGGCTTACCCGGAGCCATGTACGCATCAGGTCTAAGTGCGGTATGGATTGCTCTCGGTTTAACTATGGGCGCCTGGGCCAACTGGATTTATGTAGCCCCAAGGCTGCGGACGTATACACAAATAGCAAATGATTCAATTACGATACCCGGTTATTTAGAGAACCGCTTTGGCGATACATCGAAAATGCTACGCTTAATATCCGGACTTGTTATTCTTATCTTCTTTACTTTTTATGTATCGTCTGGAATGGTTTCTGGTGGTGTACTTTTCCAAAGCACATTCGGGCTTGATTACCATACTGGATTAATCGTTGTTACTTTGGTAGTAGTAGCTTACACCTTGTTTGGAGGATTTCTTGCCGTCAGCTGGACGGATTTTGTGCAAGGAATCATCATGTTTATCGCACTCATTCTCGTTCCGATCGTCACACTCATTGAAGTGGGTGGATTTGGCGAATCCATTGATACAGCTCGATCCATCGATCCAGCATTATTAGATATATTCAGAGGGACTACCGTGCTTGGTATCCTATCTTCCGTTGCCTGGGGACTTGGTTACTTCGGCCAGCCTCATATTATTGTTCGCTTTATGGCCATTTCATCGGTTAAAGAAATTAAAAAGGCTCGTCGAATCGGTATGGGATGGATGATCTTCTCCATTATTGGTGCCATGCTGACTGGATTTATCGGAATAACATATTTCTCACAGACTGGCTCTCCATTAGAAAATCCAGAAACAGTCTTTATCGTTTTAGGGGAAGTATTATTCCATCCAATAATCACTGGATTTTTAATCTCAGCCATTTTAGCTGCGATTATGAGTACGATTTCTTCACAACTTCTCGTTACATCCAGTTCTTTAACAGAAGATATTTACAAAGCTTTCTTCAAACGTTCAGCTTCTGATAAAGAGCTTGTGTTCTTAGGAAGATTATCTGTTTTACTTGTTTCGATTGTTGCATTATTTTTATCCTGGGAAAAGAACTCTACAATTCTTGATCTAGTTGGCTATGCATGGGCAGGCTTTGGATCATCATTCGGTCCCCTAATTCTGTTAAGCCTCTTCTGGAAACGTATGAATAAATGGGGAGCATTGGCCGGTATCCTTGCAGGGGCAGTCACCGTTATTGTCTGGTCAAGCCTCGGTCTCTCAGATACGCTCTATGAAATGATTCCTGGCTTTGGAGCAAGCGTACTAGCTATTATTATTGTCAGCTTACTTACCGCTCCTCCGAAACAAGAAGTAGATAACCAATTTAAACAATTTAAAGATTTAATGAAAGAATAATTCTTAATCATAACAATTTAATAAGTCCCTAACCTTAAGAAAGGTGTAGAAGATGAATTCATTTTCTACACCTTTTTTATTCTAACGAGTAATATAGATCAATACTTTTTTGGTAGACTTTTATCATTAAAAGGTCAAAAAGAAGTATTTTTCAGTCTAATAAGGAGAGAAATGATTTCTTCTTACTCCTTTTTGAGTGAAATAAATATACATATCCATCCTTAGATAAAATCAATAGAGGCACTCGTCTCTCTCAACCAATAAATTATTAAATTATTCAGTCATCCCTTATAATGATAGAATAGAAAGAAAAAACAAAAGATACAGGAGGAATCAGTTATGCCAACCAATATAAAAGATACGGTTACCTTACATAATGGCGTAAAAATGCCATGGCTTGGCTTGGGCGTTTATAAAGTTCAAGAAGGTGAAGAAGTCATACAATCTGTTAAAGCAGCCATTCAAAATGGATATATAAGTATTGATACTGCCGCTATTTATGGGAATGAAGAAGGCGTCGGACAAGCGATCAAAGAATCAGGTGTTCCACGCGAAGATTTATTTATCACTACAAAACTATGGAATAGTGAGCAAGGGTATGAATCTACTTTAAAAGCTTTTGATGAAAGTATGGAGAAACTAGGATTGGATTACTTAGATCTTTATTTAATTCACTGGCCTGGTAAGGATAAATATAAAGAAACATGGAAAGCCTTTGAAAAGCTTTATAAAGATGGACGGGTACGCGCGATAGGCGTAAGTAACTTCCTAGTTCATCATCTTGAAGATTTAATCGCTTCTGCTGAAATTAAACCAATGGTGAACCAGGTCGAATTCCATCCTCATTTAACACTGGAAGACCTACGGGCATTCTGCAAAAAAGAAGGGATTCAGTTGGAAGCCTGGTCTCCATTAAAGCGTGGAAAGCTTTTGGACAATCCAGTTCTTATAGATATTGCCGAAAAGCATAATAAATCTGTTGCTCAAGTAATCTTGCGCTGGGATCTACAACATGGCGTCGTAACGATTCCAAAGTCGGTCAAGGAACATCGAATTATTGAAAACTCCCAAATTTTTGATTTTGAACTGTCTCCAGAAGAAATGGCAAGAATCGATCAAATTAATCAAGACAGCCGTTCTGGATCTCATCCTGATGCAATGACTGTTGGCTTTGAGTAATAAAACGATAAGAGGCTGCTTATACATAGCAGCCTCTATCTTATCTATTAAGATTGATCCTACTCTTCATAAGCAATCTCTTCTATTAATCTCGCATGCACAACCCTTCGTCCATTTTTTACACCTTCACTGCATGTTGAAAGCGTCAATATTTGATCCTCTTCGGAAAATGGTTCTCCATTATAGGCAAAATCAGATTGAGAGATCAATTGATTTATGAAAGATACATACTGTTCTCCTGAGTCAAACTCTGTTTGCAGATAGTCAGAACTTGAATCTGTGTTATAGGTCGAAAAAATCTCCCAATTATAATAGCTCATTTGGCCGTAATAGGTCACATATGTATGTCCATCTAAAAAGCTCTCTTCTTTGTACTTATTTAAGTCATGAAACATCGTGCCATTCTTCATATTATGTCCATAGAGGATGGTATGTTGATCTTCAATGTCCATCTGGTTACGATAATCCATGAAAATGCTTCCTTGAATAGATTTCTTATTATTAAAATCATGATTTAAATAATAAGAGTTGTCACCTGCTTGTACAACTGGATAATCAATTGCTGTCCCATCAATCGCGATCCATCCAAGGGTTTCTGCATTCTTCTCTTTCAACTTGGTAAAATCAACTTTACCCGTTTTTTCAGAAAGGGATATAGCCATAGCCTCTTGTTTATCTAAATCCATTTGCTTCTCCAGCTTATACATTTGATATTCATCAAGTGCATATTCGGTCAGATAAATGCCAGACCAACAAAAAACAATCAGTAACACTAAACCGACTAACTTTGAAACAATCTTACGACTGCGTTTCATGCTCCTCATCTCTCCATTAAATTATTTTAGTATATTTTAATTTTAA
>JAZUQD010000256.1:0-6148 GCA_045605505.1 Pradoshia sp. | reverse complement strand
ATAAGAATCATCCATATGCTGAAGAATTATTCGAGCAGGCAGACGTACTCGTTAAACAAGTAATTGTAGATGAAAAATGGGTTGATTTCCATGATACAAAGAAAATGAACTTTGTCATGGATCTGATTAATGAGCTGAAAGAAAGTGGCGCTTCTGACTCGGAAATTGCTCGTTATATGGATGAGACGGCCCATTTATTCCCGCAATTTGACTGATATGAGCAATCGATTTTTATTTTATTGTGCTGTGATCACTATTTCAGCGGTTACAGCACCCATTTATTTTAATAGATTTTTCTTTCTTTTATTAATCCTTTTCTTTTGTTTTATTCTAAAAAGATTTTCAATTAAGCAATCCGTTCTCCTATTTGTTATCTTCAGTATTTTCTACGCGCATAGCTCCTATTGGGACCGTACGAATACGAGTCTCTTGACAGGAGAAGAAACCCAACTCCAAATCACTTTTTCTTCCTATCCTGAAATAAATGGGGACCGTGTTAGCGGCCTCGCAAAACTTTCAGATAAGGAAAATATCTGGATTACCTATCGATTAGATCATGAAGATGAGGCAAATGAACTTAATAATATGGTTCTTACCGGTAAAACCTTCCGTGTAACCGGTAAACTGAAAAAACCAACTCATGCGACAGTTGAGAATGGATTTGATTTTTTTAACTATTTAAGATTTAATAGAGCCCATTGGATATTGGATATAGAGAATAAAGAAGATATTTCCGGAGAAAACAGTAATTTGTTTGTGAAACTGGCTCAAATGAGAGAGGGTGAGTTAAAGCGAATTGACCAGTTGTATTCAGGTACCTCCGCCAGCTTTACTAAAGCGCTTATATTTGGAGAACAGGCGGATATATCGGAGGATTTATATAATCAATTTAAAGAGCTTGGGATTGTTCATATATTAGCCTTATCTGGAATGCAAGTTGCGTTAGTGACAGCTATTTTATTTTACGTCTTTTTACGGTTAGGTTTAACTCGTAGCCATACATACTTATTGCTGGCTTGTTTACTCCCTTTTTATGCGGTCATCACCGGGTTATCAGCGTCGATTGTCAGAGCATGCGTAATGGCTGCCGTATTTATGTTCGGTCAATTTTTCGGATTGCGTTTGACGGCTTTTAAAACAATAACGATTTGTTTAATGGGCTATTTACTCATAAACCCCTTTCAAGTATTCCAAATAGGCTTTCAGCTATCTTTCTTGCTGACGTATGGTTTGATACTTTCAACTAGAATTTTTCAGAGAAGGTATCATTCACCTGTTGTAAATCTGCTGGTTATGACGGCAATATGCCAAATGATTTCCCTTCCAATTATCCTCTATCATTTTTATGAAATTTCCCTCATTGGCTTCCTTTCCAACTTGATTTATGTTCCACTGTTTACCTATTTATTGTTTCCGCTAACCATTGGGGTTTATTTGTTTGTTCATTTGGGTGTTCTATCTCAACCTGCATTGCTGCTGCTGGACTCTATCTATCATTTATTGGAGAAATCTACTGCGTTTATGTCTGCTTTCCCTGTTACGACGCTGTTATTTGGAAAACCTCCCAATCTAATCTTGGCATTAATCGTACTTTGTTTTGTAACCATTTTAATTGTAATAGAGATCCGTTCGAAATGGCTATTCACAGTCTGCCTGATTACGTCTCTATTACTCTGTTATCAATATAATGATCAACGTTTTTCAAAGGAAGGGGAGATAACCTTTTTAGATGTGGGGCAGGGAGACTCTATTTTCATTCAATTACCTGCAAATGGTGGGACATATCTTATTGATACAGGTGGAGCCACTTTGTTTGGGAAAGAGGATTGGGCCTTGCAAAATGGGCAGTTCGATCCTGGAGAAGATATTATTTTGCCATTTCTAAAAAGTAAAGGGATTAAGGTGATTGATAAATTAATCCTTACACATGCGGATCAAGACCATGTAGGAGGCGCACTAGCTATCGCAGAAGCATTGGAGGTTCAGGAGATTTTGATTCCATTTGAACAACGTAAGGAGTTTTTGGAGACGGATATCATAAAAGAAGCAATTAATGATCAAATCCCCATTAAAGAAGTCCAAGCTGGGATGCGTTGGAGTACAGGGGACGCTAACTTCACCATTATTTCGCCGTTAGATAAAGTTGAAGAAAAGAATGAGTCTTCAGTTGTTATAAAAGCGCACATCAATCAAATAGATTGGTTGTTTGTCGGAGATCTGGGAGAACCCGGTGAAAGCATTCTTCTAGAAAATAAGACGGAATTGAAAGCGGATATATTAAAAGTGGGCCACCATGGCAGCAGAAACTCTTCTAAAGAACAGTTTATAAAAGCGGTTAATCCAAAAATAGCTGTGATATCGTCAGGTAGGAATAATCGTTTTGGGCACCCGCATGAGGAAGTCATTGAGTTACTTCATAATGAAGAAATTAGCATTTACAGAACGGATATGCAGGGCAGCATTCAGTATAAGTATAAGGTAAAAAAAGAAGGAACGCTTTCTACTCAAAGGCCATAGAATATGCTAAGAAATGAAAAACGGCCAAGAGGCCGCCTGAAAAATGAACTATTTACCGATTAATTGTATAACCATGGCGACAATAAACATTGTAGCGAAAAAACCAAATGATACAACAAATCCCACGATGGAATCTGATACGTCATTTGTCTTTGATTGTACATTCTTTTCAAACTCGTTCATTAATCCACCCCCCGACTACTTTTTTCAGTATAGAACATTTGGATAAAAAAATCCACAATATCCAAATTTATATAAATTTATCCTTATATTTTACAAATAGATATTTCGTAAAAAAAGAAAAATTTGAGTTGAGGTTGATCTATAGCGCTTTTTCGCTTTCTTGTTTGGCATTCCGGGACCGGCAAGAAGGCGTTGATATAGATTTTGGGAACCGGTTAATTTTTTCCGGTTCCTATTGTAATACTTGTCAAAATGGATGGCTACGATTAGGATGAAAGGAGCAAATTATAAACAGAGGCGATTATTGTGGTAGTAGATTTATGGAATACAATTAAAAGTAAACGGTTTAGTCCTGTCTATTTATTATATGGAGAAGAAGATTATTTTATAAAAAAGACAAAAGCATTAATCTGTGAGCATGCTTTATCAGCGGATGAAGCAGAGTTCAATTTGGCAACAGTTGATTTAGAGGAAACTCCTGTAGAATTAGCCATAGAGGAATTGGAGACTTTACCATTCATCGGGGAGCGCAGGGTTGTTATTTTACATAATCCTACATTTTTGACGGCTGAAAGAAAAAAAGAAAAGGTGGATCATGATTTAAAGCGATTGGAAAGTTATTTGACCAATCCTTCACCAACTTCGATTGCCATCTTTATTGCTCCATATCCAAAACTGGACGAGCGTAAGAAAATAACGAAGGAATTGAAACGTAATTCCGCCGTCCTGGAAGCGAAACCTTTATATGAAAAGGAATTATCTAAATGGATAATGGCAAATGCTAAATCTTTGGGAGTGAAAATCTCACCTGAAGCGGTGGAAACCTTATTATCTTTGACCGGGAACCATTTAATGATGGCGGCCGGAGAATTGGAAAAGCTTGCTTTGTATGCGACAGTCGAACAGGAAATTGACAAGGAAATGGTCAACAAACTTGTTCCGAAAAGCTTTGACCAGAATGTTTTTGATCTAGTTGATTACATTATGAATGGTCAGAAAAAAGAAGCTATTCTTTTATACAAAGAGCTATTGATATTAAAAGAAGAGCCTATTCGAATACTGGCTGCGATCGCTCGCCAATATCGAATTATTTTGCAGGTGAAAAAGTTATCGGGCCAAGGATATAGTGCCCAGCAAATCGCTTCTAAATTAAAAATGAGTCCTTATCCGGTTAAACTTGCCTTGAAGCGTGTAAATGATTTTTCTGAAATGAAGCTTATGCGTGCTCTGGCTGAATTGGCCGAACTTGACTTTAGAATGAAGAGTGGCGCCGGAGATAAAGAAATCCTTTTAGAATTGTTTATATTAAAATCTTAAATACGATCGAGCAGGTAAAAAGCGAAAGGTATCATGCTATTGCATGATACCTTTTTGTATGGATAATTCTATCTTTTAACGGTTATGAAGTTATTTTCTAGTAAAAGCCAGTTTTGAGGAAATGATAACCCCAATTTCCAATAGCTCATCCCCAGTAGATCCAATTCCTTTACAAGATTGAACTTGGCTTGAATGGACCTGGCATCCTCGAACCAAACCTCATGTTCTTTCCCGTCTGCATCCCGGTATCTAAAATAGGGAGCCTGTGCATTATTATCATATAGAATACGTGCGTTATTCCGCCGTGCAATGTCAATTGCCTGCTGGGGTGATACCGCTCTGGCCGTGGTGCCCTGTACGAACGGAAGTGTCCAATCATACCCATACAAATTTTGTCCCATCATTATTTTTCGTGAAGGAATCTCAGAAATTGCGTAAGTAAGTACCTGGCGAACAGGGCCTATTGGAGAAACTGCCTGGGCAGGTCCGCCGCTGTAACCCCATTCATACGTCATGATTAGAACCCAGTCTACTACTGCTCCTTGCGCCCTATAGTCATGTGCTTCATACCACTTACCTGTTTGGGTTGCACTTGTTTTTGGAGCCAACGCAATTGAAACCTGCCATCCTTGCGGTGAAAATCTTTCCTTTGCCCTTCTTAAGAAGTTTGTATAAGCTTCCCGATCTTCACCTCTAAGACTTTCAAAATCAAAATGAATATCTCTAAATCCTTGAGCTCTGGCAGTATCTTCAATGTTGGAAAGCAATTTATTTTGAATATCCGTATTGTTTAAAATAAGTGCACCTAATTCATCGCTGAATGCATCATTTTCTAAATTGGTCACGACCATGACCAGTACGTTATTATTTTCCCGAGCAATCGTCGGAAATTCACCCAAGGGAGGGGCTTTTAACGTACCGTCGCGTTGAACTTGATAGCTGAATGGCGATAAGTATGTAAGATGAGGTGCTGCAATCCTTGCTTGTTGTTCCAAATTGGGGGAAACAGTGTTTCCTCTTGGTTCCACATAGGCATTAAATTCAGCTTCGCGTCTAGGGATTGGAGGGATATACAGTCTCAACCCGACAGTTAATGGCGTGTTTAAAGAAATATTATTTATTTCTGCAAGTCGTTGAGCAGTCGTACCAAACCTCCGGGCAATTGTATATAGGCTATCTCCTGTCTGCACAAAGTAATAGCTCCCTGTAATCGGGATAACAAGTGCCTGACCTATAACCAAATCATTTGGATTTTCTAATTCATTTGAAGAGATAATCTGTTCGGCTGTTGTGTTAAAGGTCTGCGCAATGGAATAAATACTCTCTCCTTGTCTGACAACATGTATTTGCATTCCTTATTCTCCTTTCAGTGTCTCTTTATTCAATGTATGTAGAGAAAGGAATAAGAATAACCAAAATGGCTATTGGCGCTAGTGAGATAGAAAACAGAAAGTTCTTTATTTGTTCACGTTTTTAACTTGAAAGTTTGCGAATTAATTCAATTTAGTATAACGAATAGATTATAATTTTATTAATGAATAGATTGTTGCATCGTTGAGGAGTGAAGTCATGTTGAGTAAGAAGAATATCATATTACACCCAATTACCTTTTTACGGATTTTGGGAATCATAGACGGGATTTCGTTACTCGTGTTATTGGGAATAGCTATGCCGCTTAAATATTGGGCGGATTTGCCTTTTGCCGTCACGATTGCCGGTTCCATTCATGGTGGGATATTTATAGGATATTTAATAGCTATAGCTTATACCCAAATTCGTATACAGTGGAATATTGGGTGGTCTTTATTGGCCCTATTAGTTGCGTTCATCCCGTTCGGTAATTTTTATTTTGATGTTTGGTTGAAAAAGAATCAATCATTTTACACTGTAAAGCCCTTTCCAAAGTTGTGGATTGTATATGCCATTATTATGTTTACGTTTATTGATCTATTTACACAGCTACCAGTTATGAGTACATATGCTACCTCACTTGGAGCAAGTGTAATGGTGGCAGGATTTGTTGTGGGAATGTATTCATTGACGAATACTTTCGGGAATGTACTTTCGGGAATTTTTACGGATAAATATGGAGTTTTTATTGTACTATGTACAGGCTTGCTTACAACAAGCG
>JAZUQD010000255.1:0-1697 GCA_045605505.1 Pradoshia sp. | reverse complement strand
ATGGTGGTTACTCGCTATCGGTCTCACTATGAAGCTATTGGCTCATCTAGAAGGATGGGAAGCTTTCACTGGTATATTCGCTCAATCAGGCGGGCAATTGCTTGCGATTGGTTATGTTTTTGTATTTGCCTACTTATATGTACCTTACCAACAATTCTTTCTGTTTACCGTATTAGAAGGTATGGGAAAACTATCACTCACCAACTATTTGATGCAATCTGTCATCATGACATTCATCTTCTATGGATACGGGCTCGGATATTACCAACAAATCAGCATTGCAGGAAGTATTTTCATCGGTATCCTGGTCTATGTCGCCCAATGCCTATGCAGCGTACTATATCTCAAATATGCGAAGAGAGGTCCAGTTGAATATCTCCTTCGTATGTGGACCAACCTTTCTTGGCGAGGAAAAGTAAAAGAAGCAAACTCCTCTCACATTAAAACTGCATAAAATAGATCGATTATTTTATTTGCAACGATAACTCTGAAACATTCAAGATGAACAACCACATGGAAATTCTCATTTAAAATGGTGGGCCTACGATCGACACAGGTAACCCTAAATAAGCGCTGATACCCTCTCGACCAAAGGCGAGGGGGTATTCTCTAATTGTTAAGACTCAAATATGGAGACGAAGAGGTTTAGTGACTAAAAAAAACGTGTAATTATATATTATATCAAAATAATTTTTAAGAGGAGGTCTTACAATGGGAACGCTATTTACATTATTGGTTTTTGGTAGTCTAATAGCTGCTATTGTCTTTTTTGTGATGGCAATCGTTAGTGTTGTGAAAAAGAACGGCAAAGGAAGCAATTATTTTATATTTACAGGAATCGCAGTTTTATTTTTTTTCGCTCTTTTTGTATTTGTGCCCGATAGCGAATCTACACAATCAGCCGACAATACTTCAGAAGAAACCCGGATAACAGACGAAGAATTAAAAGCAAAAGCACAAACAATTGAATATGCACAACTTGAGAAAAACACTTCCCGATACGAAGGGGATTATGTGAAATACACAGGTCAGATTATGCAGATAACGGAATATGATGACAACTATACTGATATTAGACTAGCGGTGACCGAGACTGATTTCGGTTGGGATTACGATGATGCTATTTACGTTGAATACGATGGATATACCGACTTTGTTGAAGATGATGTTGTAACTGTCTACGGTGAGATATCCGGTCCATACTCTTATGAATCTGTAGCCGGTTGGGAGATTACTATTCCTGGTGTTTATGCGCAAATCATAGAACAGGAAAAGTAGTACCTGCTAATAGCAGTTTTGAATAAAACGCTTTGAAATTCTTAATTAGAGTCGCACAGTCTGTACACCAATAATGATGAGAAAAAGATACATTCTCTTCGGATAAGATGTTGGTTTACTCTCATTCTAAGGGAATTTAAACCTGACTAATCTTGAGTTAAAGTATTCCTGTATAAAAAAATATTCTAATCAATGATTATCCCCATGTAGAGTATAAATAGAAATCTTGTTCATTAAAAGAAAGGCAGAAATTGAAGAGTCAGAAAATTCCAACCAATCGTTTGTCATACCGTTATTGCTATTTTAATATTAGGGATCATTTTTGTGACAGTTGTATGCCAATGGGGAAAATGGATACTTATTCTTTAGCCATGAAGTCATTAATACTTTATAATGTAGTTCTTCTTTGGGCGCTAGTC
>JAZUQD010000254.1:0-3318 GCA_045605505.1 Pradoshia sp. | reverse complement strand
GCTGATTCCGTGTTTCGTTGTGGAGTTTTTCACAACTGTGTGATAGACTGCATCATATCCTTTTTCCTGTAAAAGAGTAACAATTTTTTCAATCTTATCCATATCCATAATCTTTATCCTCCGTTATTTTCAATAAATTTCTATATAGTTCGTATCGGGCTCATCAAAGAGCGTATCATCTACGATTCTTGTGAGTTCATTTGTGATACTTCTTACACCCAAGCCACTCTCGAACGCATTAGAAGCGATTTCTAGCGTCTTTTTCTGTGATAGGCATAACTTTATACCATAAGTGTAAACGGCAAGTACTTTCCATCAATTTTTGGCAATTAATTTCCGCCACTTTTTGGCAAATAAAATCCAGCACTTTTATTTTATATTTCCCACGGATGACTCCGTGGGAGTATTTTTGTGCTTAGCTAAAAGGTAGTTCCTCACTCGGATCCAGCGTCCTTAAATATGAGCTCATACAGAATACCGCTTCATCCATCTGTGTATCATACAGTGGCTCATCATTATGACGCAGAGCGTCCTTTTCCTCATCAGACAAGCTTTCAAACCATTCCATCTGCTCGTCCATAAAACGCAGGGCACTGACGAAATCCATAGGACAGCCATTTTCACCACAGACATAATCCCCATTATCATAAGGACTTCTTCCTCGGGACACCCATTTGTGAAGTTCCTTGCGTTCATCGCTAGTCATTGCCATTTCTTTTTCATATTTTTCTAGTTGTTCTGTCAAAATCTCTCTATTTTCCGGTGGTACATTTTCATGAAATCTCATTTGTTTCAGCTCCTTTTTCTAAAAATGATTTCCGGTTTTCCAGCCGATAGCTTTTCCCTGTCATCTGAATGCGGTCACACCGGTAGGACAGCCTATCAAGAATGGCTGTTGCCAGTGCTACATCATCCAGAAATTCTGCCCATTCCTCAAATCCTTTGTTCGTAGTGATAATAATGGAAGTCTGTTCCTGAAGTTCTGATATCAGCTGGAAGAATAAATTTCCTTCCATAGATGTAATCGGAAGATATCCCACCTCATCCACAACTAACAGGTTGGATTTCAGAATCCGGTTCATCTTGGCTTTACTTCGGCGGTCTATGTCCTGCGTACGCAATACCTGCATCAATGACTGCATGGTTGTGTAGCTCACTTTATAACCTTCCTCGCAGGCATGATACGCCAGTGCTATGGCCAGATGGGTTTTTCCTACACCCGGAGGACCTGAAAGTATGAGATTATAAATACCGTCAATCCATGTAAGCTCCGACAGTTGATTCAGTTGTTTCTTAGTAATAGATTGACAGAAACTTAAATCAAAATCCTTTAAATATTTTTTATACGGAAAGCCTGCTTCCTTGATACGCCGTTCCCTTGCTTTTTCCTGGCGATAACGTATTTCACTGCCAAGTACTTCACACAAAAACATAGCATATCCTGCTTCAGAATTTTCCGCTTCATGGATTAATGCTTCCAACTCATTTTTTGTATGTACCAGTCCTAGGCTTGTGGCATAAGACCTGATTTCCTGTAATCTATCCATTTATGACACCCCTTTCCATTGCCTGCTCATACACGCTTAATTCACGTTTCTGTGGATTGTTTCCCCGATATTTCGAGGGGAGTGTCGGTTTTATTTTCTTTGTTTCTTTCGTTTCTCGTACCTGATTAAGGTAGATAATGCTGGATTTTAAATCACTGGCTGAATACAGTTCCCGTTCACTGCAATATCTAAGCCCATCCATAACAGCCTCTTTGTTCCATTCTTCAAACAGCTTCCGAATAACACCCAGCTGGTCTCTGTAATATCGTGGCTTTTCCTGATGGATGTGATTTAAAAATGGCATTACCAGCTCATTATTCTCGAACAGCTCCTGTATCAGAGCCTCTAGTTCCAGAAGGGATTTGCTTTTGTCCCGTTCTTCCCGTTTCTGACCAATCAGTTTCCCTTTCTCACGGCAGAGCGGATGTGTGGCGTAAATTTCTCCCGTCAGACAGTCCGTAATGGAAATGATGTCATCATTTATTACAATAAAAACCTTCTTTCCGGGGGAATAGGTTCCCTTGGGAACACGATACCGGTTACCTTTATACAAAACGATGTTGTCTTTTCTGACCTGATAGGATATACTTTCCTTATCAGTAGCTGTAAAGCTATATGTGGGAACCGGTATGAGGTATTCTTTTTCGAGGGCGAATACTTCTGCCGGTATTTTTTTGATGGTTCCGTGTTCTTTCGCATTCCCGGTACGCTTAAGCCATGCGATGCAGTCTGCATTGAAGCTCTCGATATCGGTAAAAATGCGGTGTTCGGCAAATCCATGCTTGGCATACTTTACTACATTTTCAACTTTCCCCTTGGATTCCGGATCTGCCCCATGGCAAAGGAATACATCAAATTTCAATTCACTTAAATAACTCTGAAATCCTTCCGTATAAATGATGTCTCCGTGGTTTTCGCTGACCGCAAGAATCTTGTCCTGATCATACACAATCTCTCTTGGACGACCACCATAAAACGCAAAGGCCTTTTCATGTGCCACAATAAAGCTGTCTGTCGTAAATGGACGTTCCTGCCATAGCACAAACTTTTGTCTGGAGCAGGACAACACCATTCCAAAGCAGTAAATTTTTTTGAATCGACCACTGACAGTTTCCACACTGATTTCACCCATATCAACTTGTCCCTGTTTACCGGGCGGCAGTTCCTCTACAGCTTCATACTGTCTTAGCTTAGGCTCTTTCTTAATGCCATACTCCGCACGTATTCCCTTGACATAATTACGGAAAGCACGCTCCTGAAACGCAAGTGTTTCCAGACAGCAACGTTCCTTAATCCAGTCATAAATCTGCGCAGCTGACATGTCGGGATATTTTGTCAGGCATTCCACCACAAACTCTTTGTAATCATCTGCTTTCTTGGTGCGTGTTTTTGCATTCTCCAGCTTAACGGTATACTCGGAAGGCGTCATATCCCAGTAGGTTCTGACGGTCTCCCGGTTAATCTGCAGATTCCGCGCAGTCTGACTCTTATTGAGTCCATTTCTTTTTTGTTCTTGGATCTTTGAATACATAATCCAGTCCACCATCCTTTCTTCACCTCCGGATGACAGTATATCATCTCGGAAGCAACTGTAATAGTTGCTGGATTTTATTTGCCGAAATCTGCTGGATTTAGTTTACCATTTACAGGATAATGCAACACCTCTTTTTGATTGGGGGAAATACTATGAAAAAGATGGAAAAGTTATGTTTCCAATTTCTGTACAGGCACATCATTCTTTTGTGGATGGATTGCATATAGGACAGTTTGT
>JAZUQD010000253.1:0-12785 GCA_045605505.1 Pradoshia sp. | reverse complement strand
GAAGAAGGCATTACCCCAGGTCTTGCTGTTATCCTGGTTGGGAATGACCAAGCATCTCAAACATACGTGCGAAATAAAGAGAAAGCATGTAAACAGTTGGCGATGAAATCGGAAATAATCGTATATCCTGCATCTATTTCCGAGGATGAACTCCTTGAAAAGCTTGTAGAATTAAATCATCGATCAGATATACACGGGATTTTAGTTCAGTTACCCCTGCCGAAGCATATTGATGAAAAACGTGTGATTGAAACGATAGATCCAGCAAAGGATGTAGATGGTTTTCATCCAATTAATATTGGCAGAATGATGACAAAGCAGGAAGCACTGTTGCCGTGTACACCATTTGGAATCTTAAAAATGGTTCAAAACACAGGGATTGATATTTCTGGTAAACATGTGGTGGTTATCGGCAGAAGTAATATTGTCGGCAAACCTGTTGGACAACTATTTTTAAACGAAAATGCAACGGTAACCTATTGTCATTCGAAAACAGTGGATCTTAGACATTATACGAAACAAGCAGATATTCTGATCGCGGCAGTGGGAATCGCTAAAATGATCAAAGCTGATGATGTTAAAGAAGGAGCCATAGTGATCGATGTCGGTATGAATAGAGATGAATCGAATAAATTATGTGGGGATGTCGATTTTGATGATGTCATGCATAAAACTTCTTTTATCACACCTGTTCCCGGCGGTGTTGGCCCTATGACCATTACTATGCTCATGCATAATACTCTCCAAGCTGCAAAAAATTCTTTGTTAAAAAGTTAAAGAAGGAATATTATATTAAGCTGCCGAAAATTGCTATAATAACATTTACGGCAGCTTTTTTATTTGTGAACAAATAATGTGAAGAGGGAGGCCATATCTAAAATGGAGAAAAATCAATATTTAACTGTGGCCGCCTTAACCAAGTATATAAAACGCAAATTTGATGCAGATCCTAATCTGGCAGATATCTATGTGAAGGGTGAAATTTCAAATTTTAAAAAGCACTCCAGCGGGCATATGTACTTGACGTTAAAGGATGATCAATCAAGGATTAATGCGGTAATGTTTGCTAAGTCAGCTCAATCGCTTGCGTTCATACCTGAGAATGGGATGAAGGTTTTATTGCGAGGCGAAATCCGTGTTTATGAGCCTACAGGCGGCTATCAAATGTATATAAAAGAAATGATGCCTGATGGAATCGGAGAACTGTTTATTGCATTTGAACAGCTAAAGAAAAAGCTTGAGCATGAAGGTCTCTTCGAGAGAACGCATAAGCAGCCCATCCCTTTGTTTCCAGCTAAAATCGGCGTTATTACATCTCCTACAGGAGCGGCAATTCGTGATATTATCACAACCTTAAAAAGGCGATATCCAATTGGAGAAATTTTAATTTTTCCTGCTTTGGTTCAAGGGAAACAGGCAGCACCTTCTATCGTAAAGGCAATTGAACAAGCCAATGAGTATCCCATTGATGTTTTGATTGTCGGCAGAGGTGGAGGCTCCATAGAGGAATTATGGGCATTTAATGAAGAAATTGTCGCAAGGGCGATATTTGCTTCCAAAATACCGATCATTTCAGCGGTTGGCCATGAGACAGATACAACCATCAGTGATTTTGTTGCGGACTTAAGAGCGCCTACACCTACTGGAGCAGCTGAAATGGCAGCACCAAGAGTAAGTGATATAGCAGAACGAATATCTATGATGGAAACGAAGTTAATTCGCTATTCCCATCAGCGCATTGAGTCGGAAAAGAATCGGTTATCATCTATTCATAAATCGTATGCTTTTAGATATCCACACTTATTATATCAGCAAAAATTAGAGCAGCTGGATAGAGTGACCGAGCGTATCTCTAGAAACAGTAAGCTTTATTTCGAACGTAAACAAGATCAATTGCTGGCACTTACCAAGGCGGTTGAGCGTAATATTCCGTTAACTAGCATTGCAAGAAAAATACGTGAAATCGAACAAATAGAGACACGAATGACTCGTGCGGCTGTCCAAACAGTTAAAAGTAAGCAGCGGGATTATCTTAATACGGTTACGCTTCTGGAGGCAGTCAGTCCTTTAAAGATTATGGAAAAAGGATTTGGACTTGTTTATAATGACGAAGAAAATCTAATTAAATCAACTGAGTCTGTAAAAGTGGGCGATCGATTGAAAGTAATTGTACAAGATGGTGAAATCGATTGTACGGTTAATGATATTAGGGAGAGTGAATGATATGAGTAAAAAGGAAGAGGTTGCTATTACGTTTGAAGAAGCAATGAAGAAGCTGGAAGGAATTGTGGAACGCCTGGAGGATGGAGAAGTACCTTTGGAAGAATCAATTAACCTTTACAAAGAAGGTATGGAACTATCCAAATGGTGCCATGATAAGCTTAAAACAGCTGAAGAGCAATTAACACTGATTATGAAAGAAGATTCTTTTAAACCGTTTACTATTGATGAGGAGGAGTAGTATGACAGAATTTGCTTCCTTCTTAAATGATAATAAACATAAAATTGAGTCTAGAATGGACGAGATAGTATCCAATTTAAAAACACCGACCACTCTGAAAAAGGCGATGGCTTATTCATTGGAAGCCGGTGGAAAAAGGCTTAGGCCTTTATTGGTAATGGCCGTTTTACAGGCTTTTGGCAAAAAAGAACAAATTGGACTTGATACGGCCTGTGCGATTGAAATGATTCATACGTATTCTTTAATCCATGATGATCTTCCATGTATGGATGATGATGATTTAAGAAGAGGGAAGCCGACGAACCATAAAATATTTGGTGAAGGGTTGGCTGTCCTGGCAGGGGATGCCCTTCTAACCCTCGCGTTTGAAGTCATTGCCAATCAATCCAAAACTGAAATAGACCCAGCCGTTAATCTTGAATTGGTCCTGGAACTGGCGAGAGCAGCCGGGGCTGAGGGAATGGTCGGTGGCCAAGTTGCCGATATAGAAGGAGAAAAAATTGGCGTTGACTTACAGGGACTTGAATATATCCACGAAAACAAAACGGGTAAATTGCTAGGATACAGCATTATGGCGGGAGCAATACTTGCCGGGGCAAGCACGGAACAGAAAGAGAAGTTAAGGGAATTCTCCCGCCATCTTGGTTTGGCTTTCCAAATCCGCGATGATATCCTTGATGTCGAAGGCTCAGAAAGTGTAATAGGCAAGCCGGTTGGAAGCGATGTTACGAATCATAAGAGTACATATCCTTCCCTTTTAACAATGGACAAGGCTAAAATTATGCTAGATCAACATATTCATTCGGCAAGAACATTACTTTCCGAAATTGAGTTTGATGAGTCCTTATTAGTCCAATTCGTTGAATTGGTAGGGAAGCGTGACCATTGATTTGGATCGTTTTCCATCCAAATCCACTTACCTAGAATTATGATGTATGCTATACTTTTTGATATCTAAGAGTGGTGCAGTATTCTAGTCGGTCTACCGTTCTGGAGAGTGAGCCTAAAAATTCACTAAAGGGCACATCGATGATGGTTCTTGGATTGGCTCGGGGCGCCCAGCCTTGGGTCAATTCAGGGAGTAAGGAATTAGGGCGATCCACAATGGCATGTGGGCGTTGACCCTGGTTCCGCGGAGGCTTTATTCTAACATTAAAGAGTAGAATATTGGAAAACCTGCATCAACAGGAAACTGTGTGCAGCGTAGCCTGCCTTGAGTGAAGTTTGAGGGGATTGTGAAAGGAGCGTATATACATCAGTTGGCCATTGATATATCTACTGCTATCGCATGAAATCGATTTTGCAAAAGAGGCTAAAGAATCGGTTAAGGGCTGCCGGGGAAATCCCCTAGACTGTTCTTTGACATATATGAAGGATTAAGGTACGGACTAAGTGGCAATCCAGTCCAATTGACGGAAACGCAATTGAGTCGGGTTTAAAGGGAAACCGCCGATATGGCGACATTCGGTAACTGACTGGGAAATCCTACTGGACCTAAGCCGTAAAATTAACTTCATATATGACCACTCATATAAAAACACGTGAAAAAGCTTGCTGCTAAGCAGGCTTTATTTTGCATATAGGATGGGTTGACATACATTTTATGAAAAAAATATTGAAGCAATCAGCGAGATGGACGATTATCATAACTGTTATTACGTTTATGCTTGCTGCCATCTTTACTGTCATTTCTACTGTTGCTTTAAATGGAGTTGGATGGGTAAGTGGCTTAGCAATCGTTCTTAGCATTGTACTTATTGGTATCTTCTTTGATATGATTGGTATTGCAGCGACTGCTGCTGATGAAGTCCCGTTTCATGCTATGGCTTCCAATCGAATTAATGGAGCGAAGCATTCTATACGCATTATTCGAAATGCTGATCGATTTGCAAGCTTTTGTAACGATGTCATCGGTGATATATCGGGGATCGTCAGTGGGACAGCGACTGCTATTGTGATTGTGCAATTATCAATCAGCTTTAATTGGGAAGAAGCCTCCCTGGCTGAAAGCGCAGGCTCGATTATTCTAACCAGTTTGATTGCAGCCCTGACAGTCGGCGGCAAAGCAATGGGGAAAACCCTTGCTATTCGGTATTCAAAGGATATTATATTTGCAGTGGGCAAATTATTATACTTCCTTGAGGAACATTTCCAGATTGTTATAATAAAAGAAAATAAGGGAAAACGTCCCAAAAGAAAACGAAATGAAAGTGAGTGATCCTGATGGATTTGTTATCCATAAAAGACCCCTCTTTTCTTAAAAAGATGTCCAATACGGAATTGGAGTCTTTGTCACAGGATATAAGAGAATTCTTAATAAATAAGCTATCTGTTACTGGTGGACACATTGGCCCCAACTTAGGTGTAGTGGAACTAACACTCGCTTTACATAAGGAGTTTAATAGCCCCAAGGATAAATTTTTATGGGATGTTGGACATCAATCCTATGTTCATAAAATATTGACAGGCCGGGCATGTCAGTTTGAAACTCTCCGTCAATACAAAGGGCTGTGTGGATTTCCAAAGATGAATGAAAGCGAGCATGATGTTTGGGAGACAGGTCACAGCTCAACTTCTTTGTCAGCTGCAATGGGTATGGCGATTGCTCGTGACTTGAAAAAAGAAAAAAGTTTTATTATTCCTATTATCGGTGATGGTGCTTTAACAGGTGGTATGGCCCTTGAAGCATTAAACCATATAGGGCATGAAAAAAAAGATATGATCGTTATTTTAAACGATAACGAGATGTCCATTGCTCCCAACGTAGGTGCCCTGCATTCTATTCTCGGAAGAATGCGGACTGGAGGCAAATATAATTATGTTAAAGATGAGTTGGAACAACTGCTTAAGAAAATACCGGCTGTGGGTGGCAAGCTTGCTAATACAGCTGAACGTATAAAAGACAGTTTGAAGTATCTGGTTGTCTCTGGAATGTTTTTTGAAGAACTGGGCTTTACTTATTTAGGTCCGGTTGATGGACACGACTTTGAAGATTTGTCTGAAAACCTTAAATATGCTAAAAAAACAAAAGGTCCTGTTCTTTTGCATGTCATTACCAAAAAAGGAAAAGGTTATAAGCCTGCAGAAACAGATGCAATTGGTACATGGCATGGTACGGGTCCATATAAAATTGAAACAGGCGATATAATTAAGGAATTAAATGCACCTCAGGCATGGAGTGCACTTGTCAGCGAGACGGTGAGAAGATTAGCCAGAGAAGACGAGCGTATTGTAGCGATTACTCCGGCAATGCCTGTCGGTTCCAAACTGCTCGGTTTTGCTTCTGAATTCCCTGATCGAATGTTCGATGTCGGAATCGCGGAACAGCATGCGACTACTGTTGCTGCAGGACTTGCCACGCAGGGTATGAAACCATTCTTAGCGATTTATTCTACATTCCTGCAACGTGCTTATGACCAAGTTCTTCACGATATTTGCCGACAAAAGTTAAATGTCTTTATTGGAATAGATCGGGCAGGACTAGTGGGAGCTGATGGAGAAACCCATCAAGGTGTATTTGATATTACCTTCCTGCGTCCAATGCCTAATATGGTTATCATGATGCCTAAGGATGAAAATGAAGGGCAACATATGGTCAATACGGCTATCCAATATAATGAAGGTCCGATTGCCATGCGTTTTCCAAGAGGAAATGGATTGGGAGTTCCAATGGATGAAGAGTTAAAAACCATCCCGATTGGCTCATGGGAAGTCTTACGTGAGGGAAATGATGCTGTTATATTAACATTTGGTACAACGATACCAATGGCAATGGAAGCAGCTGAAAGGCTCCAGAAGGATAATATTCATGTAAAGGTTGTCAATGCTCGTTTTATAAAGCCATTGGATGAGGCAATGCTTTCTGAATTAATGTCCTCCAATTTGCCAATCCTAACAATTGAAGAAGCAGTTCTGCAGGGTGGCTTTGGCAGTGCCGTATTAGAATATGCTGAGGAAAATGGATTTCATAATGCCTATATCGAAAGAATTGGAATCCCTGATGAATTTGTAGAACACGGAAGTGTCGGTAAATTGCTACATGATATTAATCTAACGACAGATGATGTTGTAGAAAAACTATCTAAGATGACCTATAAAGTAACGAAAAAGGCGTATTGAACATGAAAAAAGAACGTGTTGATGTATTATTGGTTGAACGTGGATTAGCAGAAACAAGAGAAAAAGCAAAACGCGCAGTAATGGCTGGAATTGTTTATTCAAATGATTTGCGAATGGACAAGGCTGGTGAAAAAATTGCAATAGATGCACCGCTTACCATAAAGGGTCAAATGATGCCCTATGTATCAAGAGGCGGATATAAGTTAGAAAAAGCGATGGAGACATTCGATATTTCTGTTAAGGATAAACTGATGATTGATATTGGATCATCTACAGGAGGATTTACAGATTGTGCCCTTCAAAATGGTGCAAAAAAATCGTATGCTGTAGATGTCGGATATAATCAATTAGCCTGGAAATTGCGACAGGATCCACGAGTAGTTGTAATGGAAAGAACGAATTTCCGTCACTCCGTACCTGAAGATTTTACGGAGGGGTTACCTGAATTCGCTACTATTGATGTATCCTTTATATCTTTGAAACTGATCCTGCCTGCTTTAAAACGCATTCTGGTACCTGGCAGTGATGTTGTCAGCCTAGTTAAGCCGCAATTTGAAGCCGGACGCGACCAGGTTGGTAAAAAAGGAATCATTCGCGATAAAAAGGTTCATCTTCAAGTGGTTGAACAGATTAGAGATTTTGCTGTTCGAGAAGGCTTTATTCTGAAGGAGGCCACCTATAGCCCTATAACAGGCGGAGATGGCAATATAGAGTTTTTATTCCATCTATACTGGCCGGGTGAAGATTCCGCTGGTGAACCGTTTAGTGATGTGAATCTTGAGCAAGTTGTGGAAGAGGCACACAAAGCATTAAAAACCAATAAAGGTGAAGAGAATTAACCTTATAAATCCCCCGTGTAAGCTATTGCTTTGGGGGATTATTTATTATGCAATCTTTGTATAAAAATACATGTACTTTTACGACAAAATCCGCTAACATTATGAATGCAAGGTATTATATTGAGGGGTGTCAGTCAATGAATAAAGGACAAAGACATATAAAAATACGTGAAATAATTACAAATAATAATATTGAAACACAAGATGATTTAGTGGATATTTTAAGAGCGGAAGGGGTTAATGTTACGCAGGCGACTGTTTCTAGAGACATAAAAGAACTGCACTTGGCAAAAGTACCGATGCAGGATGGCCGTTATAAATACAGTCTGCCGGCAGATCAACGTTTTAATCCTTTTCAAAAGCTTAAACGAGCATTAGTAGATGCTTTTGTACGAATTGATTCAGCCAATAATCTATTAGTCATGAAAACATTGCCAGGCAATGCTCAGGCTATTGGTGTTTTAATGGATAATCTCGATTGGGAAGAGATACTGGGTACGATTTGTGGAGATGATACATGTTTAATTATTTGCAAAGATGAAAAAGATGCTGAAATCATATCAAAGCGTTTTCTGGATATGCTTTAAGAAAGTTGGGATGAAAAGATGTTATTGGAACTCTCCATACGTAATTTCGCCATTATAGAATCACAGACACTTTCATTGGATAAAGGACTGACAGTACTTACCGGTGAAACAGGTGCCGGTAAATCCATTATTATCGATGCAGTGCAGTTATTGGCCGGAGGACGCGGATCATCTGAATTTATCAGGCATGGTGAAGAGAAGGCTGAACTGGAAGGATTGTTTCAGCTGCCTCACTCCTTGCATCCAGCCATAGAGAAAGCAAAGGAATTTGGAATCGAAACGGATGAAAATACAATCATCATCAGAAGAGATATGTATACTTCTGGGAAAAGTGTGTGCCGGATTAACGGTAAAATGGTCACGATCTCTACCTTACGAGAGGTAGGGAGAAAATTAATTGATATCCACGGGCAGCATGAACATCAAGAGCTAATGGATCCAGATTTTCATCTTCCTTTATTAGACCAATTCGGTGAAAAGGATATTAAACAATCACTGATAGAATATCGAAAGCTTTATAAACAATATAATGAAACACGCCAACAAATGAAGAAATTAAGCGAAAATGAGCAACAAATGGCACATAGGCTTGATTTAATCCAATTTCAATTTGATGAAATTCAAAAAGCTGAACTCGAGTTGGACGAAGAAGAGAGATTAGTGGAAGAAAAGCAAAAGCTGAGTAACTTTGAAAAAGTTCATCAAAGTTTACATAATTCCTATATGTCCTTAAATAATGAAAACGGGGGACTCGATTGGGTCGGGAGTGCGATGACTGACCTGGAAGGAATTGAAAATCTCGATGAAAATTATAAAGAGTTATCTGATTCCGTTAAAAACGCATTTTATATATTAGAGGACGCTAAAACTTCAATCCGTTCACAATTAGATCTACTGGAGTATGATCCAGAAAGACTACACGATATAGATGCCAGACTGAATGAAATAAATCACTTAAAACGGAAATATGGTAAATCCATAAGTGAAATTTTAGAGTATAGTGCCGCAATTGAAGAGGAGATCGATACCATCTTAAATCGGGAAACTCATCTCGAAAAATTAAAGGGCCAACTTTCCTCCTTGGAGAAAGAAGTTATCCTGGAAGGGCAGAATTTATCAGAGCTAAGAGGGAAATATGCACGTCTTTTAACAGATGCAATCCATCGTGAACTTAAAGAGCTGTATATGGATAAAGCTGTATTTGAAGTGTATTTCCATCACTCCGGACAAGATCAATCCGAAATAATTGGGGAGAATGGGCTGGATCAAGTGGAATTTTATATTTCTGCCAATCCTGGTGAGCCTGTTAAACCACTTTCTAAAACGGCCTCAGGTGGAGAATTGTCACGGATTATGCTTGCGATTAAGAATATTTTTTCTCAGCATCAGGGGATTACTTCGATTATTTTCGACGAAGTTGATACAGGTGTAAGCGGACGTGTTGCACAGGCTATAGCAGAAAAAATTTATCGCGTATCAGAAGATTCACAGGTCTTATGTATTAGTCATTTGCCGCAAGTGGCAGCAATGGCAGATATTCATTTGTTTATCTCTAAAGAGATTACAGGAGGCCGAACAAAAACAAATGTGACACCGCTTGAAAAAGAGGAGCGAGTAAAAGAAATAGGAAGAATGATTTCGGGTAAAGAATTAACGGCCTTAACAGAAGAACATGTAAAAGAAATGTTGGATCAGGCCGATCAAATTAAAACTACTATTGGAGCAAACTGAGGATAAATATTCTCAGTTTTTTTCAATACTATTTAATTATATTGTCTCACCAGTAAAGTTATTTTATGTAAATATTTTGCCTGGTTCCGTATTCATCTAAAAAGATTGTTAACACTATCCATTATGGGTAGCTTTTTATTTTGTTCTCTTGTTATAAAGTCAATCGCTCTCGGCAAAATTATAGTAGTAGCCATAGAAGCGAGGAGAGTGAATGGATGAAATCGATCTCAATAAGAAAATATTTCGGTGTAGTTCTCCTTGTTTCGCTGTTAGCCATTATTTTTAGCCACCCAATGCAAAAGTATTTTGAAATTCCCACCCAACTTACTTTATTTGAAGGACAAAATAAATCTTTTGAAAAAAGCCAGTTTCTAAACGCAGAAGTGGTCTCTGCAAACTCTGGGGTTTTAATTGATAATCGTTCCACAGCTCTGAATATTAAGGGCTCAAAAAATGGCTATAATCAAGTCGTTTTTAATGTTGCAGGGATTCCTGTCAAAAAGGTTGATGTTGAAGTATTAAAGGATTTTAAAGTGATACCGGGAGGACAATCCATTGGTGTTAAATTAAATACTTTAGGAGTTCTTGTCGTTGGGCATCATCAAATAGCCACTGAGAAAGGCAATCTTTCACCTGGTGAAATTTCCGGGGTACAGGTTGGTGATATCATAACGGCCATCAATGGTAAATCGATTACAAAAATGCAAGATGTCTCTCCTTTTGTTCAAGAATTTGAGAAGAATAATAAACCATTAATGGTAGATCTATTCCGCGATAATGTGAAGCTGACGAAACAATTATCCCCTTTGAAAGATAAAAATGAAAAGGTTTTTAAATTGGGTCTTTATATTCGAGATTCAGCAGCGGGTATAGGCACCATGACCTTTTATCATCCTCAAACAAGAAAATATGGAGCATTAGGTCACGTAATTTCAGATATGGACACGAAAAAGCCAATTGTTGTGAAGGATGGTCAGATTGTAAGATCAACCGTAACATCAATTGAAAAAGGCAGCAACGGAAATCCAGGCGAAAAGTTAGCTCGTTTTGCAGCGGATCGGGAAATTATCGGGAACATTAACCGAAATTCTCCATTTGGTATTTTTGGAAGGCTAAATCGGCAAGTGGACAATGGATTAAATAATTCACTGTTGCCAATAGCGTTATCGAATGAAGTAGAAGAAGGTCCAGCCCAAATCTACACTGTGGTGAATGGAAATAAGGTAGAGAAGTTTGATATTGAAATAATCAGCACTATACCACAAAAGTTTCCAGCTACAAAAGGTATGGTCCTCAAAGTCACTGATAAAGAGTTATTAAGTAAAACAGGCGGCATTGTACAAGGGATGAGTGGAAGCCCTATTATTCAAAATGGAAAGGTTATCGGTGCTGTCACTCATGTTTTTGTTAATGATCCAACAAGCGGATATGGAGTTCATATTGAATGGATGCTCAATGAAGCAGGAATTGATATCTATCAAAAGGATCAAAAAGCAGGGTAATTAACCTGCTTTTTCCTTTTTTTATAGTGTAAAATGAAAAATAAATACAGGATTTTCGACAATTCCAGGGTAAAACCTGCATTATAAGATGAAAACAGTCGAAATGGAGAGGAATCAGGAGCAAAACTTGTATTAATTAATAATTTTAAGCATTTTTTAATTTTTCGCTGCTTTTTATATTGCAATGTCGAATTTCTCGGTTAGAATAAAGAATAGAAATACTAGAAAATAAAGGAAATGTCTGAGGAGGATATCTGGTTGAAAAAAATAAAAGTATGTATCGTTGATGACAATCGTGAACTTGTTGCTTTATTGGAAGAGTATATATCAGAACAGCCGGATATGGAGATTATCGGTGTTGCGCATAATGGGCAGGATTGTTTAAGCATGCTCGAACAACAAACTCCGGATGTTTTAGTACTTGATATCATTATGCCGCATTTGGATGGACTGGCCGTTTTGGAGCGCATTAAAGATTCCCAAAAAGGAACGAGTGTTCCGAATGTCATCATGTTAACTGCTTTTGGCCAGGAAGATGTTACAAAAAAAGCGGTTGAGCTTGGAGCTTCCTATTTTATTCTTAAACCATTTGATATGGATCATCTTGTCAATCATATCAGACAAACAGGTGAAAAAGGTGCCGGCATAGCAAGATCAAGTACATACACACCGCGTCAGCATTCTGAATCAAAGCCTGTTAATCTGGATGCAAGTATCACTAGTATCATTCACGAGATTGGTGTACCTGCACATATTAAAGGCTATATGTATTTGCGTGAAGCTATTTCTATGGTTTATAACGACATTGAACTGCTTGGTTCGATTACAAAGGTCCTTTATCCGGATATTGCCAAAAAATTCAACACGACTGCGAGCCGTGTAGAACGTGCTATTCGACATGCGATTGAGGTGGCATGGAGCAGAGGAAATATTGAATCCATTTCTTCCTTATTCGGTTACACGGTAAGTATGACAAAAGCTAAACCGACAAATAGTGAGTTCATTGCGATGGTTGCAGATAAGCTGCGTCTCGAGCATAAAGCTTCTTAATAGCTTTTAGCTTTTAGTTTGTTGTGAAGGTTCTAAGAATTTTCATAGCATAAGGATTACGATCCGGATTATTCACTTCATAATCATGAAAGAGGTATCTGTGGAATGACATCCTCATGGATACTTCTTTTTTTCCTATCATTAGCCCCTCTCTTCATTATGTGAATGTGATCACCTCAATGAACTGCCGTGGTCTATCAGACGGTTGCAATTATCTAATACAATGCCCAATATCCATTGATAATGTAAAGAACAGCAATTAATATGTGTTGAGGTCCTTGAGAAAAAATACTACTGTTTAAACGAATCGCCTGCCGAATGTTGTCTTAAATAATGGATGCTTTAAATAAGCTAATATAGGGAATAGGTATCTCTATATAAACGAATCGGAGGTATGAAGATTGACATTAATTTTTGGACACAGAGGGTATGCTGCCGTATATCCGGAGAACACCATGATTTCTTTTATAGAAGCCTGTAATGCAGGTGCAGATGG
>JAZUQD010000252.1:0-3863 GCA_045605505.1 Pradoshia sp. | reverse complement strand
TGGCCATGTTGAAGTGGTGAATAAGGGAGTATTCAATGATAACTCCGACTTGCTTTTAGACAGACTTGAAAAAGATATTATTCGTGAAAAACCGACCTATGTGATTATTGGGATTGGCGGAAATGATTGTGACTTCCCGTGGAAAGAAGTTGCTGAGAAACCTAATGAAGAACACCAGGCAAAAGTACCTCTTGTACGGTATGCCAGTAATTTGAAAGAGCTCATATCCAAATTAAAGTCATGTGGAATTACTCCAATTTTAACAACCTTGCCTCCATTAGACCCGGCCCGCTATTATCAAACGGTATCCAAACGTTTCGGTACAGAAGTGAGCCATTGGATATGCAAGGCAGGAGGGATAGCCAGCTGGCACGGTATGTATAACCGAACCGTAAAAAGTATAGCAGAAGAGATGGATGTATTTCTGATTGATGTAAGAAATGCGATTAAAAGCGGAGGTCATTTAAAGGATTTAATCAGTGAAGACGGAATTCATCTCACCGAAAAAGGCTATAAAATCATGGCGGCTGAAATATATGAAAACTTGGGGAAGCTATCTCCACGCAAAGTGCTGCAGAAACAGTGATTTATGGCTAAGTTGGGATACGTGGGAATATCTAGGGGCGAATAGGTAGGGAACTCGTTTATTTCCATTCACAAAAGGCGCAGATTATGAGTACATACGAGCTATAACTAAATGGAGACCTTTCATCTAAAAAGGTCTCCATCATTATTATTCAGCTGAAATTAATTCTAGTTTACGCAGTCTTTCTGCAACCTCTTCCTCAGTTAAGTTATGCTCTACAACATAACGATTGCGAGGATGTACACGACATTCATCTGTACAGCTGCGCATATATTTATGCTCATTTTCTTCACTGCAAAGAATCTGATCGTTACATTCAGGATTTGCACAATTAACGTAACGTTCACATGGTTCACCGTCGAAGTGATCTCTCCCAACGATTACATGTTCTACCTGGTTAATTGGCACTGCGATTCTTTCGTCGAATACATACATTTGTCCATCCCATAATTGCCCTTGTACTTCAGGATCTTTTCCATATGTGGCAATCCCGCCATGCAGCTGGCCAACATCTTCAAATCCTTCTCTTACTAACCAGCCGGAAAACTTCTCACAACGAATTCCGCCTGTACAATAAGTTAAGACGCGTTTCCCTTCAAACATCTCTTTATTATCACGAACCCACTGAGGAAGCTCGCGGAATGTTTCGATGTCCGGTTTAATGGCACCGCGGAAATGTCCAAGTTCATATTCATAGTCATTACGTGCATCTAAAACAATAGTGTTTTCATCCTGTAAGCCTTCAAAAAATTCTTTTGGGCTTAAGTATTGTCCGGTTAGTTCGTTTGGATTAATATCATCCTCTAAAGCTAAATGAACAAGTTCAGGGCGTGGTCTTACATGCATTTTTTTAAACGCATGACCATCCGCTTCATCTATTTTAAATACAATCCCATCAAAACGAGGATCGTTTTTCATCTTGTCCATATAAGCATTTGTTTGTTCAACCGTACCGGATACAGTACCGTTGATTCCTTCATTGGCAACGAGTATACGGCCTTTCAGGTTGATTTCCTTACAAACTGCAAGGTGTTCCGCGGCAAATGCTGCAGGGTCTTCAATTGGAGTATAGAAGTAATAAAGCAATACTCTGTATGGTTTGTTTTCTGTCATGGTTCTTACCACCTAGTTTTAATATTTGCAAGATACGTATTTAAAAGGTGATTTTCAGATACTTTTCTTACACATCCAGTTATTATAACAACTGTTAGTAAATTGTGCTAATTAAACAACTTATTTCCTTGAAAAAATAATCCGAACGCTTTGTTGTTAAAAAATGAGCAGATTAGTATGGAGGATTCTTTTCTACCTATAAAAAACCACCAATTCTTCTAGTAAAGAGAATTGGTGGTTTGTATGGAAGTTAATCCTCGAACACGACGATTGTTCTGCCTCGTGCTTCACCTTTTAATAAGAGGGGAAATACGGATGGCAGTTCATCAAGCGTCACTTCTTGCTGGATATGCTGCTCATACTGACTGAGCTTTAAATCAGAAGCTAAACGATCCCAAATCTGTTGACGTGTTTCCATTGGACATTGTACAGAATCAATTCCTAATAAATTAATTCCTCTTAAGATAAAGGGGAATACATTCGTTGGAATCTTGGTGCCGGCTGTTAGTCCACTGGCCGCAACGGATCCGCCGTATTTAATTTGACTTAAAAGGGAGGCCAATGGTTCACCGCCTACAGGGTCCACTCCAGCTGCCCATCGCTGTTTGCCCAAAGCCCGAACTTTCCCGTTATAGACTTCATCTCTTGAAATCACATTTGCAGCACCGATAGATTTTAAGTACTCTGCTTCGTGTGATTTTCCTGTGCTGGCTTCAACCGTAAATCCTAGTTTTGCTAAAAAGGAAACGGCAAAACTGCCGACACCGCCTGTAGCTCCAGTAACAATAACAGGACCTTGATCAGGTGTCACCTGATTTTCTTGCAAACGCTGAACAGATAAAGCTGCGGTAAATCCAGCTGTTCCAATGATCATGGCTTCTTTTAACGTAAGCCCTTTTGGGAGGGAGACGACCCAATCGGCAGGAATATACGCATATTCCGCATATCCGCCATCACGGGATACACCAATTTCGTAGCTGGTTGCGATTACTTCATCGCCTTCTTTAAAGCGCTTATCAGTTGAGGAAACAATAGTACCTGCGAGATCAATACCTGGTACCATCGGATAGGTTGTCACAATATTCCCATTTGGGATTGTTGCCAGGCAATCTTTATAATTCACGCCTGAATACTTTACTTTTATAAGCACTTCGCCATTTTGAGGAGTATGCAATGGTTTTTGTATAAATTTAATGGATGTATCATCCTCGTGCTTATCTACTATTAATGCTTTATAGGTTTGATTCATCATTTTTCAGCTCCTTTCTATCACTATATACCATTTTTAAATGGATATGGAACATCCTTTGTAAAAGTAATCTATAGTAATGTGTATTCATCTATTTAGGGTGAAAAGGTAAACCCTTACAAAAGATTGTTTTAAAAGTCATGATTTAATGAAAAATTTAAAAATAATTGGGGTAATTATTTGCTATTCTATCGATAACCTGTTATTATAAGGAAGAATTATTTTTGTTTGATGCGGTTGAAAGTTGAACAATTAATGTCGTCTTACGATCGAAAAGCAAGGATAGTAATACAATTGTGTGTTAGCACACTAGGAGGCAACAAACATGGAACAAGGTAAAGTAAAATGGTTTAATGCAGAAAAAGGTTTTGGATTCATCGAGCGCGAAGGTGGAGACGATGTATTCGTACACTTCTCAGCTATCCAAGGCGAAGGTTTCAAAACACTTGACGAAGGTCAAGAAGTTACATTTGAAGTAGAACAAGGTCAACGTGGACCTCAAGCTACTAACGTTCAAAAAAACTAATCTGAATCACACATAAATAAAACAGATCCTGGTTTCAGGGTCTGTTTTTCTTTTGTTTAGAGTATAGAGGATGGAACTCATTTTTCTTTAACATTCTCCATTAGCCTTTTCTAATCTATCTTCAGTAAAATAAAATGACCTCATGTTCTTTACCTTCATTTTGAATTTCTTGATTTGCGAATCCATAGTAGAGTACTTAATCGGCACTAAAAACCATTTTCTAAAAAGCGGTCTTCTCAAAGATTTTGTTTTTGTATAAGAATATGCTTAAATAAATGTGAATTTTCAGTTAGAATTATAAAACTAACAAATAATTGGAGTGAAGAAGAATGGAAGCGGAGTATTTTATAGGAATTGTTCCGCCGGAAGAATATTTAAAACGAATTGAG
>JAZUQD010000251.1:0-2026 GCA_045605505.1 Pradoshia sp. | reverse complement strand
AATTTTCCGATTTTTTTCTCTACATATTCTCTGATTGCTGGAGTTACCTCAATGTTTTCACCACGAATGTTATAATTCATAAGTGAGTCCTCCTTTTCTACTCTATAACTATTATATTCTCTAATTCCTATAAAAAATCCTGCTTATCTCGACAATTTATTTATTTTGAAATATTCAGGTTTTTCAGGAATTCATATATAGTATACCCTATTCAACAGAAAAAAAGCACTAGTTCTCATGATAATTCAGTTAAGGTAATCATTTCCTCTTATCGTAATAAACTCCATCCGTCAACATCGCTTCATAAGGATTGGCATATTTTTGATTATGCTGCTTTTGTTCCCGTACCACTTTGAGATCCCGCGCAAGTTCCATTCTTCGTTTCGCCATCGCTTTGGTCAGCTCATCATTCAGTTTTACACATGACTCGCCAAGCTGTTTTTCCTCATCTGTAAAAGGAGGCTGTATATCCTTTTGCAAATGTTCACGAATCATAATGATGTCATCCAGTTTGCTCATAGCTTTCTCGCGATCTTTCTTCCAGCTTACATCGCTTAATGCTTCAATCGCATCCTTTGTTACCAAATAGTATTCCCGCAGCGCATTTATCATAAACCGAGCTCCTCCGTCCTCTTAGAAAAAGCCCTGACTTCCCAAAAGCCAAGGCCATACAACTATCATGTATAAATATTAATAAGCATACCTTGAATTTCTCCAATCATACTTAATAAACGTATGCTTTTATCTTCCTTATCCAAGACTTCATTGGTGAGGTCGACCAGCTTTTTATCTACTTCTTTTACTAGCTTATATACTTTCGCGGAACCGCGCTGATTAAAGCCGCGATGCTCCTCTACTTGTAGACTGTTTTTCACCGCATCATCCAAAAAGTCCTTTACAAGCTTTTTATATTTCCGCAAATGATCAATCGATTGAGTTTCACCGAGCCTTTTGCCCTGCTCCTCCACCTCTTGCATTTTTCGCGTCAACCGTTCAATAGTTATGTCACTGCGCCTTGTTCCGATGACTTCTTTAAAGGACACAGAATCCTTCGCTATCTCTTCTTTAGAACCGGCCTTTTGCAAACCCGTTCTGCCTACACGATGTATCTCCATGAGATCACCTCAACTTTGTTACTTCAGTAATTGTAGCACACCCTGCGGAAGTTGGTTCGCTTGTGCCAACATCGCCTGTGCTGCCTGATTCAGAATGGTGTTCTTTGTGAACTCTGTCATTTCAAGGGCCATATCTACATCACGAATCCGTGATTCTGCTGACGTAACATTTTCGCTCATCGTTTGTAAATTCGTAATCGTATGCTCCATCCGATTCTGCATAGCTCCTAAATTAGATCGCTCTGCCGAAACCGTTGCGATGGCCGCATCAATTTTTGAAATGGCCGCATTAGCTTGTGCCGCTGTTTTAACATTCAATGGCGCCGTCCCGGAACCTAAGCCAAGCTCGTCCGCACTCATTTTCTTGATCGTTAATTCAATCGTTTGCCCTGCATTCGCGCCTATTTGAAAACTAAAGGATGAATGACTTCCATCTAATAAGCTCGCACTATTAAACTCTGTCGTCTGACTCACGCGATCAATTTCTGCTGTTAATTGATTAAATTCTTCCTGGATTGCATTACGGTCCTCATCTGTATACGTTCCATTTGCACTTTGCACAGTCAACTCACGCATACGCTGCAGCATTTCATGAACAGAGGACAAGGAGCCTTCAGCTGTCTGAATGAGAGAAACTCCGTCCAAAGCATTCCGTTCCGCCATATTTAAACCGCGGATTTGTGAACGCATTTTCTCAGAAATGGCAAGGCCGGCTGCATCATCCGACGCTTTATTAATGCGTAGCCCAGATGATAATTTCTCCAAATTTTTATTCGTATTCGTTGTATTGGCAGATAGATTACGATAGGCATTCAAGGCAGATATATTATGATTAATTTTCATAGAAATGCTCCTTCAGTTAATTAGAATTTTACCCTCATGACACTATTTTCATAGGCTGATACTTTCTT
>JAZUQD010000250.1:0-1586 GCA_045605505.1 Pradoshia sp. | reverse complement strand
TAAGGGTTGCCACCTGATAATTGATGATGGTAGGATATAAATGTATAGATTATTTTGAAAATGGCTTACCTCTTGCTTTTTGTTTAGTATGACCAAATTACATAAAAATATGAGCGAATGAAGGCAAGGGGAGAGACCGCAACATGCGGCACCGAAGGAGCAAATGGATAATCCATGAATCTCTCAGGTAAACAGACGCTTGCTGGACGCATCTCTGGAGAGCGCTTTCTTGTTTGAAAAGCCACCCAAGAGGAAACGCCGAAGTATGATTTGTCGGCGGTAAACTTTCAGGTATCAGGACAGAGACTTCCCATATGAGGGAGGTTTCTGTCCTTTTTTGCTTGTTTATTTTCTAATTAATACTCTCAGATCCGAACAATTGTTAGTGTAATGCTCATTACTTTAAAAAATCACAATATTTAGCATGCAAGAGGGACCATATAAAACGAACTTTTTAGGAGGATTAGGATGGGAGAATTAAAGCAGACCCCGCTTATCAGCGTATACAAAGAATACGGTGGAAAAACAATTGACTTTGGCGGTTGGGAATTGCCTGTTCAATTTTCAGGCATTAAACAAGAACATGAAGCAGTGCGTACAAAAGCTGGTCTTTTTGACGTATCACATATGGGGGAATTCACTGTTAGGGGAAATGGTTCTTTACCATTTCTACAAAAGATGATGACAAATGATGTCAGTAAGCTAAAATCTGGGCGCGCGCAGTACACCGCGATGTGTTATGAAGATGGCGGTACGGTTGATGACTTACTTGTTTATAAAAAAGATGAAGATGATTATTTATTAGTGGTGAATGCCTCTAATATTGATAAAGATTTTGAATGGCTGCAAAAATATGCTGGCGAAGATGTGGATCTTAGAAATATATCTGAACAGATAGGTCAATTGGCTTTACAGGGTCCGCTTGCTGCAGATATTTTACAGGGGCTTACAAAGGATGTTGACCTGGACAGTATCGGATTCTTTTCTTTTCGCGAAAATGTCATGATTAATGGTATTAGTGTACTTGTTTCCAGAACAGGTTACACGGGTGAAGATGGATTTGAATTGTATTGTAAGAGCGAAGATGTAATCAAGTTATGGAATGACCTTTTAGCTTTTGGCACGGATAAGGGGCTGGTTCCATGTGGTCTTGGGGCAAGGGATACGCTTCGCTTTGAGGCAAAGCTGCCTTTATATGGCCAGGAATTATCTGCTTCCATCACACCGATTGAAGCGGGGATTGGTTTTGCTGTCAAAACGGATAAAGAACATTTTATTGGGTTGGAAGTATTAAAGGAGCAGAAGGAAAATGGTTCGCCTCGGAAGCTTGTTGGAATCGAAATGATTGATCGCGGCATACCAAGACATGGGTATCGGGTTATTAATAAAGATGAAGAAATAGGTGAAGTAACTACTGGGACACAATCCCCAACTTTAAAGAAGAATGTTGGCCTTGTTCTGATTAAAGCTGAATTTGCAGTCCTTGATGAGGAAGTAGAGATAGAAATCCGAGGAAAAAGAGTGAAAGCGAAGATCGTCAGTACCGCATTTTATAAACGCACTCAGGCAGGAGGAGTAAAAAAATG
>JAZUQD010000249.1:0-3440 GCA_045605505.1 Pradoshia sp. | reverse complement strand
GTTAACTCATCTATGTTAGTTATCTTCCATGAAGAGGATGGGCTAATCTATTATAATTTGGAACACGTGAAATTTGTAAAAGCCATTTTAACATCAATAATTGAAAATAAGGGGAATAGCCATAATAGCTTAAAAGAATATACAAAATATGATTCTCACAAAAATTCCAGTCAAGTCAATCCAAGGTATGCAACCGATGGTGTTCAGTTTGATTCAGATTCTTTCATCGAGATTATTCAAACATTTAAGCATAAATGGGTATCTGTTAATAGAACAGGCCCTGAAGCATTAGAAGGTGTATTACTAGATACATGCGATGGATTTTTTACAATTGTCAACAATGAAGAAACATTCAGAATCCATCCTTTTCATGTTAAGAGTATTAGCTTAGGAGCAAAAGGATCATTTAAAGCTGAAAAAGAAAATAAGGATGGTAAGGAGCAAAGCGCAGATGATTCATCCTCATCCTATGAAGAGCAATCATCATATCAAAAAGAATCTTCTTATAGGGAATCCTGTTCCTGTGAGGACTCTGTGTTATATGATGATTCTGTAGAAGAAGTTACTTGGAACCCGCAATATCATATAAAAACATATGATGTTTTTAATTAAAGATATTCCTAAAATTATAACTCACTGTTTGGCATAAATGCTGAACAGTTTTTTGTCGATTTCAAAGTAGCAGAGAAAGAATTATGTCGAATCTTTTTCATAATTAACAGCAGGTTTTTTACATAAATGTAACGAATTGGTAATAGTCTTCAATTTAAAAATCAGTGAAGACAAAAAGGGGAGAAAGAATGAAAAAATTAGTAACTGTCATAGCTACTGCCGCTTTACTTCTAACATCGGGCACAAGCGGGGTATTTGCTGCGGCAAAGGTGAGTTCAATAAACCAAAAGGGAGATGAAATCCGCAGTTCCGAAAAAATGGACAAACCAACAACGAAGAAATATGACGAATATATTCAGGCAGACACCTTGGTTATTAAGCATAGTGGACCGTTATCTAAGAAAACTCTGACCAAATATAAGGGTAAAGTGGTAAAGGCTGGCGGGAATCTTGGTTATTCAGTTGTTAAATTCAAAACAGCATCCGCAGCTAAACAAGCTTATACGGAATTAAGTAAGTCTACTTCGGTCACATCAATTGCGCCGAGCGTAAAGTATAAAACTTCTTCTGTCAAAACCGATCCTAAGATCAGCCAACAATATTATAACAAGCTGTTAAACTTACCTGCGGCACAGAAAAAAGCAGGGAAAAATAAAGTATTGGTGGCTGTGATTGATACTGGAATTGATAAAAATCATCCTGAATTAAAAAACAAAATTGTATCAAGCTATAATGTTCATAATCCAGTTAACGCATCTTTGCCGGAGGATCATGGCACGCATGTAGCCGGCATTATTGCAGCTGAGAAGAATAATGGAATTGGCGGATATGGTATCAATCCAAATGCTTCGGTTTTATCTATTGATGTATTTAATAGAGAATGGGGTGCATACGATTACAATATCGCAGAAGGTGTTTTATATGCGATTAAAAAGAAAGCGAAGGTAATTAATTTAAGCTTAAGTGGCCCATTCAGTTCACCTGTTATTGAAGCCGCAATCAAAAAAGCGAAAGCGGCTGGAATTGTGATTGTTGCTGCGGCTGGTAATGAAGGATCTGATATAAAAGGTTACCCGGCTGCATATGAAGGGGTCATTAGTGTCGGAGCTGTGAATAAAAGCAAAACACTGACATCCTGGTCATCCTATGGTGTTTCGACAGATATAGTAGCACCTGGTGATAATGTTTATGCACCAATCTATGATTATGAGAAAAAATCGACTTTTGCTTCATTTAGCGGCACATCGATGGCAGCTCCGATGGTGACTGGAACGGTTTCCTTGCTGTTATCTAAATATCCCAAATTAAAGCCGGAACAGGTAGAATACATTTTGAAGAAAACAGCTACCGATTTAAGTACGAAGGGCTACGATAAGAAATATGGATATGGACTAATCAATCCATCATCTGCTCTAAGCTTTGATATTAAAAAAATTCCATCCTTAACTTCTGCCGTGTGGAATAAAGATACGATTATGAAAAATGCTAAAACGGTTGGCAACAGCTATACGGTGAAAAAAACATTTATGAAACCATTGGAGCAGCACTGGATTAAGCATACCGTAAAAAAAGGTGAATCATATCAAATCAATTTAAAAGGATCTAAAGTATTTGATTCCCAATTACTTGTGAATATGTATGGAAAAGATAAATCAAGCACGAAAAAAATCGATGATGTCAGTGAAGGTAAAACAGAGGGCTATTACTTTAAAGCACCATACGATGGTACTTTGACCATTGGTGTAAAGGATATTAGTGGAAATTATGATGTCGCCGGAAGCAAATTATCTGAATATGAATTAGTATTCAAAAAAGTAACGGTCCCAACTGATGAATCCGGTAAAGAAAACCCGATTATTATACCTAAATTGTCATATGATACGACAGGTAAAAAAATGCACCTTGTTGGCGACAATGGAGATGATGATTATTTTCAATTTACAACAGGTGAAAAAGAGGAAAACATTAAGCTTTCTGTAAGTGGTACACCTGGTGCAGACGTCAGCATGTTTGTCTATGCTTTGACAGACATTAGAGATGAAGAAGAGGTGGAAGAAAAGGAGGAAATGACTGAAGTTGAGGATATGAGTAAGGAAGCAGATGGAGACATAGAGGATGGTGACTCAGAAGAAGAGCCAACGCATGTTAATATTCTTGAACAGGAAATTAACAGCGGAACCGTCGGAGAAAGTGAACAGGATGTATTCACTGCTGAGCCTAAAACAACCTATACCATTAAAATTTCTAACAAATATGAGGGATATTCCGAAAGTTTCTTTGACTTCTTTATTCTTTCAGAAGGATTTGAATCATCGGCTACCAAGATAACTGGTGCAATCAGACAAAACGCTGACCCCTATATTTTCAAGGCCAGCCTAGTCAAAATGCCAGAGGACGAGGATGGAATTCATTCCATTTATGATCGTGATGAAGAGTATGACGAAGAAGAATATGTTGGTGATGATGAAGAATACTGGGAAGAAGAAGGCGACGATGAAGTAATTGAAATGCTGAATGAAATGGCCATTCCATATAAATTAACAAGTGAAAAATCGGGTTATTTACAGTCACGCTATGATGAAGATTGGTATAAAGTCAATGTAACATCAGCAGGAATCCATGCCTTTGATTTAGGTACAGCTAAACATTCGTTTTCCATTTATCAGGTAGTTGAATCTGAAGGGGAAGACGGAAATGATATCCGTTTATTAGAAACCGTTGCTGATAATTATGATCCACTTACCGGGAAAAAGCTTAATACGTTTTATGCTTCACTTGAAGCTGGAAAAACCTATTTTATGAAGGTTGAGATGGATTGGATGTCTGAA
>JAZUQD010000248.1:0-17654 GCA_045605505.1 Pradoshia sp. | reverse complement strand
GTGCTGAGTTTCAATTTTTTCAGCCCTTTCAGATGTACCCGGAAATATATAACTGTTAAGCAAATTTTTATAAAAAACTCCCTGTGTGAATTTATTAATAGTTCGCACAGGGAGATATGGTATAATTTATCAAATATTTTGTAGCAGTTATTCAGTAGTTGTTATTAATTAGCAGTTAGATAAGTTGTATAAAGATAAATAGTGTCGTCAATTTCCAACGGTCGGCTAAGGATGTAAATTTGTCCAGTAGTAGTCATTTTACAAATTTCCAAATCGGTATTGTTTACAATTCCTATAAATTCAAAGTCAACACGCGGGGTTGGAGCACCAGAAAGAATTGTAAAGTAAGTAGGAAATTGGGTTGTTGCGGTTGCTTTAATTTCAATTTCCGCCACTCTCCCTACTTTTATCCAACTATTTATACTGCTTTCTACTTCCAAATATTCGGATAGTAGAGTAAGAGGACCATATGTTTCTACATTTGAAAGTGCCCCAACATCATTAGCATTAAGCGTAACAGCCCCGGTCTTATTATTTACGCTACTAACAGGAGGTGTATAGTTATCAGGCATAGCCCCAACATCACTAGCACTAAGACTTACAGCACCAGTTTCTCCGTTTACGCTAATAACAGGTGGAGTATAAGTATCAGGCAAAGCACCAACATCATCTGCTGACAGTGTAACTGCGCCTTGTGCGTTAGGAGTTTCACCATTTACAGACTTAACAGCGTTAAGCTGTACATTCCCCTGTGCATCTGCACCAATACCGTCAACGCTAGTAACACCTGAAACTGTTGGCAGATTTACATTACCGTTAGCATCAGGAGTTGAACCATTAATGCTCTTTACTGTTCCTACGTCAACATTACCATTTTCATCAGGTGTTATTTCATTCACACTAAATACAGCATTATCATTAAGTTCACGCACATTTTTAATTGTTTCATTAATAGCATATACAAGTTTACATACAGTTTCATAATAGCTTAGTGCTTCATCATATACAAGTGGTATAATTTTATTACACCAAAAATGCAATTTATCAATCATTAGTTTAACCCTCCCAATTTTATATCCTTTTACCATGTACCATACATGTCTAGGCGGACGGGTTGACCTGTTGCCGCAGTCGCAACTCCGTTCAACCAGTAAGTTGAATAATCGGCGGCGTGTCCCACATAAGCCATAAGCATCGCACCGTTTGGAAAGCCAGACAATGACGTTACAGCGGTGGAAAAACTAGGCGGGGTAAGTGCGGAACTAGATTGGTGGAAATATCCTCCGGCAAATGCTGTTCCTGCCAAAAGGCTTATATTACCCTCATACCAAGCGTGGTATGTGCCATCACCGTATTTTATGTATGACCAAATACCATCCGTTCCACTTTCAAGGGTTGTAACAACCACATCTCCAGTTTGCTCATTAATACTTGAAACATACTGCGTATTAGCAGGCAAAGCACCAACATCACTAGCATTAAGCGTAACAGCCCCGGTTTTATTATTTACACTACTAACAGGTGCTGTATAGTTATCAGGCATAGCCCCAACATCACTAGCATTAAGCGTAACAGCTCCAGTTTTATTATTTACGCTACTAACAGGCGGCGTATAGTTATCAGGCATAGCCCCAACATCACTAGCATCAAGTATAACAACCCCTGTTTTATTATTTACACTACTAACCCCTCCAATAGTAGGGATAGTAATATTTCCGTTTTCGTCAGGCTGAGTATTATTAACACTAGTTACAGTTCCAACATCAACATTACCCTCAACAGGCTCTTTACCATTTACAGTGTATACACAATCACCTATATTATTTACATAGTCAATAATTTCATTAACCTTTTTTCTAGTTTTATTCAGTGCTTCATAATAACTAAGTGCTTCGCTATAAGCAAGTGGCAAAATTTTATTGCACCAAGCTCTCAATTCATTAAGCATATCAATCACCCATTATTCCATAATTTGTATCATAACGTCATTAGTGCTAACCGTCCTAGTAAGCGTACTAGTACCAACCTTATAACTAATAACAACTGCCGTAGTAATAGGCGTATCAGTTACAGGGCTATTAATACCAATAACGTCATTAATTTCTGTAATACCAAACGGGTTTTTATTAACAATAACGCACTTCATATTACACACCTCACCAAAGATACATGAACAAATCACTCAAATCCTTAATAATTTGCATGTCAATGTTCAAAAATGTTTTACGGAAATCCATCAGCTTTTTAGCATAATTCTCCCCACCATTTTTACCCTGAATATGTTCAAGATATTGGTCAGTATTATTGAACGTGTTATTAAAGCTACTATTTCCCTTACTTGAACTAGCACTATTACCGACATTATTAACACTACCGCTAGTATCACTAATCCTCTTACCCGCAGAACTAAGATAGTTTTCTTCATCAACGCCTGTTAAAGCACCCTGTGGTGTATCTGAAAACAAATCATATGCCTGCGCTTCACCAGTATTATTACTTGAACTAGCACTAATACCATTACTAGTATCTTCCCTGTTATTAAGACCGCTACTTCTTCCATCGCTAGCACCAATATGCTGTGTTTTCAAATCAACATCAAGAAGTGGATTAAACTCCAACAGTTCACTCCTATAAAGCTGATTATAATACGGCATAATATCATTCAGCTTAGTACAAAGTTTCAGCTTCCAAAGACCAACTGTTTCTTGACCAATTTCCCTAGTATAATAATGCCTAAGAATTTTTGTTTCAAGAACGCTTCTATAACTTTCATCAAAAATAGGGTATTCAAAATCAAAAATATGTTCCCTAGCATCAGAAATAACCTGTTCAACTTCCGGGAAATCAGTGCTTTCATCTACACCCGCATAGCTCTCGCAAATATATCTTACCTCTGTTGTATACTTTGACATTTCATTACCTCCCCGTATTAGTACGAATATCAGTAGCAACAACCGTAGCTTTTCCATCTTCGTTTTCAGTGGGCAACATGAGTTCATCGTCTATTTCACGATAATCCTCACGATAGCTGACCTCAATATTAAGACCAAACATATCATTGATTTTATCAGCGGCTTCTCTCCTAGCGTTAAGTCTGCTATATCTACTAGCAATAGTAGCACCCATAGCTCTAGTTACTTCATCACTAATCATCCTTTCTTTCTTCTGAATGTTGGTATTAGAAATGCCCAAGTAGGTAAGTGCCTCATTCCAATACTGAACTTTAAGTTTATATAGTTCAGGAGCTACAAATGGAGCATCTGTTTTAAGCACCTTGAGTGCATCACCCCTTATATCATTTGTTCCAAAGATATAAGGCATATTACCGTCATACTGCATATAGAGATTTTTCATAGTAAGACGTTCATTTTCATCACAACTAATAAGAATAGGCGTTTTCTGTGCTTTCATATTAACATCAATAATTCTGTCAATTTCTCCAAGGCGTCTAGCAAACTGTCTTACATCCAACATACTGTTAGTTCTAAGATAGTTGTTGTAAATAATAACGCTATCATCAATAGTAAGCGGTTTATTATACCCATTTACAGCATACGCTCTCCTATTAATAGGAACTCTGTACACATTAAATTTACCTTGCACGATGTTCTGCAAACAAAGATAACCCATCACGTCATCTTTAAAGAATACAGCTTGACCATCAGTAAAAAGCACAAGTTCCATAAATCTAGGGTCTACGCTATCGGGCAGATTTTCCCACTTGAACATTGAAATACTAAGTTCGGTAAGTCGGTTATAATACTGCATATAGCTAGCATTATTTAAATCACCGCTTTGCCAAAACTCATAATCCTTTTTTCTTTTAGCCATTAATTCAGCACCACCTTATCCGTTTACGAATATACCGTTATCCAGTGAATAGTTTCCGACATTTTCTGTATCAGCCCACCATGTAATACCGCTATCAAAAATATTTTGGATTTGGCTAATAGCTTCTGACGGAAGATTGCCGTGAACATTACAATCAACTGTTTTAACATATGTCCATCTATCTCTAGCTCTAATATTAGGTGTATCAATTTTATGCTGTGCATAACCAAATCTTGAAAAATATTGGTCGATAATTCTTGCATATTCTGCTCTAATAGTTCTACGATAAAACAGGAAACCTTTTTCTCTTTTACTTGTAAGATAATCGGCAGTATTAGAACCTGTGTTATGACCCGGTGCTACTGATTTAGAGTACAACTGTGCTAAAGCAGAATAAACCTGTCCTGCAACGTCACTACCCGCTACAGCACCAACAGCACCAATAGCTCCAAGCGCATTACCAAGACCCATATCAGTTTCACCACGGTATTTAATTGAAGGAAGGTCATTAAGAAAACTGCTTTTTCCGGGTTCAGAAGATGGAGTATATGGGGTATAGTCAACACCCTGTCCGCCTGTCATATTGCTGTACATATTCTTAGCAACGTATTTAATATCATTCCATAAGCTCTTACTTCCCTCTGATACTTCACTAACAAATTTTACAACTTTGTCACCAACACCCTGAAACTTGTCAACAGCATAAAGTCCAAGTTGTGCGGTAAGGCTCTGGGCAAGAAATGCTTTATACATATCAGTATTAAAAGCGCATTGTGGAAAGTTATTAATGTAAAGTGCTTCGCTAATATTTCTTGCAAGACCTTTGTAGTTATTAGGAATACATACAGCGCATGGTGCAGAACCCATACCATAGCCGATAGTAAATTCGGCATTAACACCACTAAAATACTCCTGTGGGAATACAGCAGTAGCTCCCTCACAGTTTTGTGCTTCAATAAAAACATAAGGTGCAGTAAACAGTTTGTTATTTTTTGGTGTATAACCGTCAATAGTTCCACTTATTTTAGGAACAGTATGTGGGACTTCTACTGTTACAAGTTCATTATTTGGAGTTAGTGTACTAATACCATTAGGTATCATAACAACAGCAAGAATACCGTCATTACCAGTGTTTACACCCGCATTAGTTGCACCTTCAACAAAGCTGTTAAACAAATCAACTGTTGCCTGTTGCTCAATATGTTGAAACACTCTCATGTGCAAGCCAGTGTAACTTCCGTAGGCATATCTACCAGTTACAACAGGCTGAAAATTTCCCCATGTATTGTTAGGCAACAATGCCGCAGTAAAGGAGCATAATGCTAGGAGGTCGTAGCTAGCCCATTGAAAGTTATAATTTACATTACCATTAGCATAAATATATTCACCAGTTTCAAGACCCTCTGGAATTAGATTTTCACCAATATCATCACTTATAGAGTGCTGTCTTTCAATAAAGCATTGACCAAGTTGCATATCAAATAGCCATGTTTGCAGATTGTCAATAATAAATGTAACAGAGCAAGTTGTATTACTTATATAAGAAACACTAAGAATAAACGCATAAAACCATCTTCCTGCATAGGCATGATTTTTGAACATCATATAATTACATTCTCTGACATTATCTGCGCTCATTTGAAGTTTAACAACACCCGGCGTATTTCTAACATAAGTGAGTTTTTCAAATGTGTATTTAGTTTTACCTTTAAAATAGTTTTCCTGCTGTGTAGCATTAGGAAAATACAGGGTATGCGTATAGCTCAAATCAATAGGCACACCCCGAAGCAATCTAACTTCACCGTCAGGCAAAACATAGAACATTTACATTCCTCCTTTTACAAATAGGGGAGAGTGATATACCCTCCCCTATTCATTTCAATTAGCTATTCTTGGCAAAAGTAACAGTAGCACCAACCGTAGCACTAGCAACAGTAATAGCCGCACTTGCAGTATAACCAGTACCGTCAATAGACAGTTCAGGAGTAATAGAAGTCACGCCAGTAGGAACAATATAAGCACCGAACCTATGAACCGCAACACCGTTCTCCACATCATCCTCGGTCTGGATGAAATTAATCTGTTTACTGGAAAGACCAGTAGCTTCATCAGGAGTAATAGTAATCACAGTAGCATTATCGCTCTTATCAATTCCACTAATCTTTGCACCAATGCTAGCGGGGAGAGCAATATTAGTGCCGTTCGCCACAAAGACAACAGCGTTGGAGAAGGGGCTACTGGAAACAGTTTTCCAGACATTAAGGAAGTAGTTCCAATATTCACCAGACGCAACATACTTTTCGGTAAATTTAGTCTGGTTATCATACACCTGAAACCATTCTTCATCAACAAGGACAGCCTTAACGTCAGCCATAAGAGCAAGTTCGGCGGCAGTAACTTCTTCAATCATATCAGAGTTCTGGCGAATAATATCAAAGCGGTCATTGTCAAAACTGGTGAAGTCATCAATGAGTTTCAGCTTGCCCATGAAGTCAGCCTTATCCATGTTGAAAGCACTAGCAAGAACATTAACATCATAAGCCGCATTGAACTGAGCATCCATAAAGATATACTGACTATCCTTACCCGTCACGTTATGAACGCCAGTAGCATTATACTTGGTACTCATAAACGTAAGAGCATTAGAAGTCCCACGGAACGCAACAGCCGCCTGCTTATCGTCACCCGCGCCAATGGCAACAGGGTACATCTTGCCATGAGAAACAGCCTTAATAATAAGGTACTTGAACAGCAGATATTCGTCATATTCAGCCGCCACATTCACAGCACCGACAATCTTGGCAATAAGGTCCTCCACGCCGTTCACAGAGAGGAACGCCATGCGGAACTCCTCGTCAGTAATACTAACGGGATACTGCACCCGCCAGTTCATAGCATGGAAAGCGGTACGAACATCAGGCAGAGTTTTCTTAAGTTCACGCTGTTCAGCCTTATCGGTACTAAACTCCCTAGCTTTGGTGATATTGACAAAGACTTCCTCAACAGTTTCACCAAACTCAAGATAGCCCTTTTTCAGTTCAGCATAAGCGTTATTGAACAGCGCACTCTTAACACGAACAAGAGCAATACGATTGATAAGGGCAGAGAGGAACTGATTAGCCAGAGCGGGATAACCCATAAGGATTTCTCCGACTTTGGGAATTTCATTCGCCTGAGAAATTTCAGGCACAAGGCTCTGATACTCATAGGACGCATTAGCCCTAATAGTATTCAGAATATCAAGGGTCGAAGCATTAAGCGTAGTCACAGCAACTCTAGTAGGCATAATTATTTACCCTCCTTAAACAAATTTTCGTAGCTGTATTTTTTCTTTTCGTCCGGTTCAGGGTCATCATCTTCTTCACGTTCAGGCTTACCGGACATAAACCTGTCACGATATTTTTCACGCCATTGTCTGTCATTGTCCTCATAAAGCTGTTTGTAGTTAGTATTTTTGTCATCAGTAAGGCTGTCAAAAGTGTCTGAAATATCCGAAAAAAGATTAAGCGCATCGTCAGTGGTATCGTCAGAGATAAGACCACGGACAGAATTTAGGATTTCATCCCTTGTCTTAATAGCCATAAATTCTTCTCCTTTTTAAATAATAAATCCAAGGCATACCTTTTCTTGTAGGAACAGGGGGTTCAGGTGGAATATCTGGTAGATTGTAATACCAGTATTCAGCATTGTCAACTCTAGTCCAGTAGCTACTAGCGGCGTATGTATCACTAGGTCTTTCATATACTAGTTCAAATACGCCAGTAAGGTCAGCAAGTGAAAGTGTGTTTCCATTATTGTCAATACCTTGTATGAAGTTTGCATATGTTGTGTAATACCATGTAGAAATATCTACACCTATGTTTGAAAAATCATCATAGTAGTAATTATACAAATTATGCAACCACTCATTTTGAACAGTATCGGCAAAAAATAATGTTTGTGCTTCACCATCACTAGCGTTACCCATTTGGTCATAAAAATGTGGAGCATACCCGTTTCCACCATATGTACTTTGGTTCGCTTGATTTATGTACTTATTAGCGGGGGTAAACTGAAACATTCCATATCCATGTGATTGCGCTTGTGCCGCTGTCCAGTTTAGAAACTCTGAATAAGTTGGTATATAATCGCTCTCCCACCTCCAAGGATTTAAACCGCTTTCTCCTGCACCGTTACCTAGTAAGGCACAGATAGCTGTCTTAACCCAACCTATACCACTTAATGCGCTAGCTAATAAGGTAGCATTTTCAAGGGCTTCTGTGCTTTCTCTGCTATAACCGCCTGTTGCTTTTGCATGCCAAGTAGCTACAACAGCTTGTGTACTTCTGAAATGGTAATCCCAACCACCTGTTGGTGTATAAAAATTTGATATACAAATTTCATTACCCGTTTGGTCGCCTGTTTGACCACCTGTTATTCCACCGTTTTCGTTACTAGTTGCCTGCACTACTTGTGTGTCGGATATAGCCAAAACGACATGTTGCAAATTTGAATTATGTGATAGGAAAACGTCACCTTTTCTTGGTGTATCGTTTACTACTCTAAACCCGCAGGCTATAAGTCTATCATATAAATTACCTGTCCAACTGTCTGTAGCTATCGCAAATCCACCGACATTCAATGCAGTTGCAACAAAAGAGGAACAATCGTAGTCAGGACCATTTCTGTTTGTTTGGTCGTACCCATGTGTATTGTCGTTTGCTATTGATATAGCCCACGCAACAGCATTATCTATGCTAGGCATTAGCACAACCACCTTTGAAGCAACATTGACCAAGTGTTCTGACCAACAATACCATCGACAACAAGCCCGGTATCTTCTTGATAATCTCTGACAGCTTGTTCTGTACAGTTCCCAAATTCACCGTCAATGCCATAAGAACCCAAGTCATAATGCTGCCTTAGTAGTAAGCATTGTAATACGCATACTGCGTCACCAGTTGAACCCTTTTGAAGTTCAACAGCTTTAACGGAAATTGTTTTAGTATTCTGAGTTGTAGGGGTGGCACTAATTTGTGTTTCAGGTTTAGTTTCTTCAACTGGCAAGCCTATAGGAATAGGTTCAGGATTTACAATAGGTTCATCGTACCTAAAATGGTAATCCCATCCACCGTAAGGATTATAGAAATTACAAACGGAAATTTCACGCCCTGTCTGGTCGCCGGGAACTCCGTCACGATAACCACCTTTTTCATCCTGACTAGCCTGTACAATCTGCCAAGGTGAAATGCAAATGACAACGTGCTGAAACCTATCATTGTGGGACATATAAATGTCACCACGTTTGGGTGTATCGTTCACCAATTTAAATCCACAGTTAATAAGCTGTGAATAAAGGTTTCCCGTCCAAGAATAAGGGGACACGTTAAATCCCGCCTGATTTAGAATAGTTCCAATGAGTGAAGAACAATCATAGTCAGGACCATTTCTTGAACTCTGTGAATAACCATGCGTATTATCATTTGCAATCTGTTCAGCTAAACTAGCCGCTTTATTAATGTCACCCATAGCACCCAACTCCTTAGTTGTCTGTGTTCTTATAAATGCCAAGATATTTTCCAAGTACGGATTTTAATTCAGGTGAAATTTTTGTAAGATTTTCAATGCAACTACCAAGTTCCATAATTACTAGATATACCGCAATACCAGAAACAATAGGAACAGTTACATGAATACCGACAATTGGAAAAGCGTATTCGCAACCTGCCCCAAGAACCATCGAAAGAATTTCTCCGACCTTGCTCCACAAACCATGCTTCATAATCTGTGACTTATATTCGCCGTTTTTGATAGCGGCAATAAGTCCCGTGATAATGTCCATTACAATGAAACAGAAAACAATCACAAAGATTTTAAGGTTCATCGCAATCACCCCCTTTCCATTTCACCCTCTATCTTATTATATAACGGGGTTGACATATTGTAAAGGGAGATATATAATTAATAAAAAGGGGTGAATATATGAACTCTCCTAAATACTATGATGGAACTAAACTTCTGTCCATGAAAGACATAAATGGACTAACACCAGAAATTTATATGTGTACCACAAACCGTACAGGTGGTAAGACCACTTATTTTAACCGCCTTTGCGTTAACAGGTGGAGAGATGGCAAGGGTAAATTCATGCTAATTTATAGGTTTAACTATGAGTTAGATGATGTTGCAGATAAGTTTTATAAAGATATTAGAAACTTATTCTTTCCCGGGACGCATATGGTTTCTAAACGTAGGGCATCAGGTATTTATCACGAACTGTTTATTGATGATGATAGCTGTGGTTACGCAATATCGCTTAATAGTGCCGACCAAATTAAGCGTAATTCACATCTTTTTAATGACGTAAACAGAATGTTATTTGATGAATTTCAAAGTGAAACAAATCATTATTGCCCGGATGAAACAAAGAAATTGCTTTCCGTTCACACATCTGTTGCTAGAGGTAATGGCGAACAAATAAGATATGTTCCAACCTTTATGTTATCTAACCCTGTCAGCTTGTTAAATCCCTATTATGTTGAAATGGATATTGCTACACGATTGACAGATAAGGTTAGGTTTCTTCGTGGTGACGGTTATGTTCTTGAACAAGGTTATGTTGAAAGTGCTAGCCTTGCTCAAAAGGAAAGTGGATTTAATAGAGCATTTTCTAAAAATTCGTATGTCGCTTATTCTACTGAAAGTGTGTATCTCAATGACAGTAAATCTTTCATAGAAAAACCAGTTGGCAATAGCCGTTATCTTGTAACTCTAAAGTATAATGGAACACTTTATGCTGTTAGAGAGTTTCCCGAACTTGGTATTATTTATTGTGACGATAAGCCTGACACATCGTTTAAAGGTAAGATAGCTGTAACTACAGATGACCATGAAATTAATTACGTTATGCTTAAAAGAAACGATTTGTTCCTAGAAAATATGCGGTGGTTCTTTGAACGTGGGTGCTTTAGATTTAAAGACTTACGGTGCAAAGATGCTGTATTAAAAGCATTATCATATTAGAATATCCACTTCTGTCTTATTCATTGACAAGTCAGGAGGACACAGGTGAAATAAACTGCCTGATAAGTTGTCGGTTTTGTCACCCGCTTTGAATATGCAGGAGTATAGGATATAGAAGCCCGGTAAGCTGTAAAGCCTACCGGGTTTTGTTAATGTGAACCACAATATATTTCTACATATAATACATTACTACTCCATTGACAAATATTGTGTATATATCTACCACCATATTTTTCTTTATATTCCTTTGGATTATATATTCCTATTTCATCTACCATTAGCTTTGTATATTCTCCTATTGGTAGCATGGAATATGCCTGTTCTAGTGTCTTACCTCTTAACTTTTTTACTGCCTCACCAATCATGGCGTACCCTCCATCAAATAAGTAGCGATTAGGTCAGCTATATGTAGCATAACAGCAAGTTGATTTTTATTGAAAATGTTCCCGCAAAGTCTTACGCCACGTTCATCTGAAAATCCCATGTGCATATTGATTGCCTGTGCTTCGGTAGGAGTTAGTGGGATATGTTGCTGAATTATATACACACTTTTCTCACCGTGACCGTAAGGAAAATCTTCATTAAATTCATAGGTCTGATACTGCTCCCATTCATTGTCTGCGTTCTTTCTCCATCTTGTGTTCAGCTTGTAAGTGTTTACTTTACAAATATCATGCAAAAGAGAAACTAATGCTATGGTTTCTATACTATATTCAATAGGGTCTGTTGATGGTCTATTTTTACAAAGGTCAGATTTAAACCAAGGTACAATATGAAGCAACGCTTTGTAAACATTAATTGAGTGCTGACAAAGCCCACCCTCTACACAAAGATGGTACTTAGTTGAACAGGGTGCTGTGAAAAAATCTGTGTTATCAAGATAGTCAATCAGATTATCCATACCGGGTCTATTAATACACTGTAAAAGTTCCCTAAAAATAATTCTATTCTTCTTAACATCAATCGGCATTGTATTCATATTCCTCCTTTATAATATTATAATGTACAGTTCTTTCATCTGTGATTAGTTTTATAGCCTTTTCTTCGTCTAGGATTTTACCCATTGTAAGAAATGCAAGAAATGTTTCCAAGCTATCATCAGGTTCAATGCCATACATGTTCAAAGCATCTTTCCTGAATTGCTGAAAAATAGCAATCATTTCTTTTCGCTTAGTAAAGGTTAACATATCTTACCTCATTTCATAAGTAGTTTCCACCAGTAGAACACCGCCGGGTATTCTTTTAGGTATAAGTTTTCCGGGTATCTTTAACCCAAGAGTGAAGTCATTTATAGTTCTGCGCTTTGAAAGGAACTCTAGTTCTTCTTCTGTATAACCATCTTTTTTCCATTGTTCAATATTTTCTGGTGAACTTTCAAATGATTTAATAAAAAGATTTTTGCATTTATCTGGCATACCTGCACACTTCACATCATAATACGGCTCAACTGGCTTAAGATTTTCATGCGTAACGTGTTCAATGTATGTTTTCTGCCTAGTAAATATTGCGAAGTCCCAACAGCTTTCTAATTTCCAACAACAGAACTCTCTGTCATCTACTTTAATTCCTACTATTTCTTCTGGTTTTAAATCACAATGAATACTGTCTGTGTCTGCATAAATGAAGCCGGGTTTATCAGGACCGTGATAGTTCTTTTGTGCGGCTCTTATTGTAAAGTTTCTAGCGTAACTAGTTATTGCGCTACCCACTGGAATGTAACCCGGTTTCTTGTCATATTCTTCTACCGGGTAAAAGGACACAGAGCCATCTGGCTTTGTATAGGCAACTTTAAAGGAAGAATTGGTAGAACTAGCCATTTTACCATAGAGGTTATTTAGGAATAGCTTTGCAAGCTCACGTTTAGCACCTTTGCTGTTCATCTTTTGCTGTTTATATTTGTACATATAATCATCAAACAAGTGTGTCCTAGCATAGAAGTAACACCCATCTAATATTTCAAAATCAACTAGGTCATAGTGTTCTTTTATAAGTTCAAAATCTGTCATTGTTACTGTCATAACCATGCGGGTATCTCTACGTTCACCGTTCCATGTATAGTATTGATAATATCTGTTAGTCTTTGGGTCATAAATATCAGACGTTTCTAGACTTTCAGTTCCAATATACATTACATTATTCTTAGCTTGTATGAATGGTAAATAACCGGGTTTAATATAGAACCTTGTTTTAATTCTTACAAAGTAATAGTGTTTACCGTCTAGTGCTTCTTCCGGTATGTAGTTTCCTTTCCAGAATGTAGGGCAACCAATGGGATAGATTGAACCACTTTCTTCTGACATTACAGAGGGATAAAGGGAATTAACGTCTGCTGTAGTTCCGTTATGGAATATCTTACCCTCTTTACCTTTTGCTATATAACACCATCCTCCACGGTATGACTTACGAATGTACTCACCTGCATTTGAATAACCATACTTTTCTTTGTCAATTTCAAACTCATACATATTTGGAAAATGCTCCTCAAAGACTTCCTTTCCCTCAATAAGTTTGTATTCTTCTAGACAACAAGAACCTATTGTGGATTTGGTGTGTCCCTCTGCAAACATAATTTCTAGTGCTTCTTTGACAACTAAAACGTCATTGGCTATATATTCTTTTTCTTCATCAGTTATCTCACATCCTGCATATCTTACTCCCTCATATACCATTGTTAGTTTTTTGTGTTTTGTTCCGAATGATTTACCTATCTTTTCAACTTTAAACGGCAATAATTTTAAGCTATCTCTTATCACTATAAATTTATTATTAACTTTGATTGTTATGCTATACCATTGACCCATATCGCTAATCATATATGAGAAAGAATTGTTCTTCATAAATCTTTGCTCTTGCCATTCAACTCTTACACCTTCATCGTCTAGTTTGTTATAGGCTTGTTCATATTTAAGGTCTGTTAAAAGATAGGACAACCAGAACGCACCATCAAATTTTAGATTGTGGTAAAAAATTATTACGTTATCATTAAGGGAAACTAAGTATTCATAGGTTTCATCTATTGAATGAAATATTTGAACATCTTCTGTGCCTAATTCTACACATGCACTTGCCCAAACTTCGGTGTACGTTTGACCTTTGAATACTGTTGTTTCAAAGTCCCCCATAAAATAACGATATTTTCTTTTACGCATGGGCTAAAACACTTCAAAATCTTCGTCCTCTGCTTCTCCTATCATTTTTGCTTCTTCGGATGTTATTGCCCCACCTTTTATAATACGAATTAGAGAAGTATATCCACTATTAACTTCTTCTGCTCTATAGCCATAAAGCATCCTGTCTATTGATTGCTCTACTTCTGAAAAATTAGTGGCAATTCTATTTGCAACAACATTAATACCGTCTTTTTCAATGGTATTATTCAAAACATCTAGCACTATTTTTGCTTTTTGTTCGGACACAATTCTAGCATTTTGAGAACGTCTATAAAATCTCTGCATGACCGGGTTATTTAAAGAATCCATTAAATACTCCAATTGCTGTATAACAAAAGTTGAACCATTTAGTTCTTCATAAAATTCATCCGCATCAACACGTTTTCTTGTTAATGCGGCTTTTTGTGCGGCTTCTTTTCGTTTTCTTTTAAATGCTTCTTGCGCTTGTTCAACTTCACCTGTTTCCTCTGAAACATAGTAACCATTTTCTCTTAATTTTTCGGGAGTTATATTTGTGAAAAAATTAACATCTTTTTTAGTAGGGTTTTTGGGTATTGGTGGAATTTCTATGTCAAATGTATAACCCTTTTTTCTTGCTCTTGAAATGTAATTTAAAACACGTTTACGCTGTTTCTGATATAGCTGTTTAAGTAAACCACCTTTACTCATAAAAATCACCTTTAAATAAAAATAAGGGAGAGGGATTTTTGTACCCCTCTCCCCTTTTCGTGGTTACACGATAGAGCAAGTGATGAAGTTCTTGCCCTGATAGTTCTTAGAGGGAACTTTGTAGCACTCAATGGAAAATTCTTCGTCACCCATTTCCTCTACAATTTCCATAAAAGCCTTAATGAAACTTTCAGAGCCAGTAATGAACTTGTTCCCGGCTTTATCCATGATAACAAACTTGCGATAATCCTTTTTGTCCTTAGACTTCTCATTGTGAACAGAAAGAATAGCATAATCAGCGGGAGTAATAACCATAGGATCAGTGTCGGTAAGAGTGTCCAACTGCTGTGCGTTGCTGAAATCCTTAAACATCAGACGTTCACGGGCAGTAAATTCACGGGAACAAGTGTCAATCTTCACGCTGTAATCAGTAGCCATTTTTAAATCTCCTTTTTGTTATTATTTGGTGAATTTAGGCTTCAGGGTTTGCGCTCTTGCGGGGTTCAACAGGCGTAGCGTGGGCAAGGAAAAAGTCCTCATCCATGCTGTACAGGGTTTCGACAATCTCGGTGTCAACAATCTTGACACACTTAAGGTCATCAGTTTCAGCGACAGCACGAACAGCTTTCATAAGGGCTTTTTCGTCAGGGTAAGTGCGGGGAACGGTGACGGTAATATTCTGCGGTTCGGCAGAAATTACGTCAAGACAGAGGACGGTTGCTTTGGTGGTTTTCATCGTGCGGGTAATCTGCGGTTTGCGAGCCATAGGTACACGCTCCTTTAATAAATGTAGGCGTTCCTGAATTGCACAGGATTTGACCACTAGGACGCCCCATATTTAGAGGGTACAGGGTTGAAATGGAAACTGTACCCTCTTTAGGGTGCTTTTATTGTACCAGATGATTTTGGAAAAAGCGATTAAAAAAGGTTACAACTCACCTAGTAAAATAGTAGGTTTTACGGATTTGTCGGACGAAGCGTGTTTTCTACAAACGCCATAGCTCTGTTACAATCGTCACAAATTCTGCGATATTCGCAGACTTTGCAACCCGGACCTATGTTGCAGGAATTTTTGCAAGTGGATAGGAATTGTGAAAGCATACTGTGCATAGCTTCAAGTTCAAGACGATTGTAGGATTTGAGTTTCAGTGTTATCATGTTTTTACCTCTCCTTTTGTTATTGTTTTTTGGTTAAATGACCAGACGTATGAGAATAGCGAGTTAGAAATATCTAACTACGCTAATTCTCAAAACCGGATTTTGTGATGTAATCATAGTATAATTCAAAGTTTAAATCATTGAGTTTTTTGATGTAGTTTAGTACATCAATGGGCATGATATATTGGTTTATGCCTTGACAAAATTCAAGTTCAAACTGTTGCATTATAAACCATGATTTTTTGTCACGATGGTAGCGTTCAAAAAGGATGAAATGTTTACCGGGTTCTATTTCATCTTTTTCTGAATAGCGTACTCTTACTATGTATCGTGCCATAGCATTTCTCCTTTGTTATTGTTTTTGGTGTAACCAGACGGCGTGAATTATCACGCCATTTTTTCAATCATGTCAAGGATTTTCTGATACATGAAGATACGGGCTGTGGTTCTTTCGTTGCGCTCAATCTGCCAGTCTGTAAGCTGTTCAATCGTGTTTGTTTCTTCATCCACATTAACGGTATACATTTCAAAGTGCTGTTCATTGGCAATCTGACGATTGAGATATTCAGCAATTTCAGAAAGAGCAGACAGTTCTTCCTTGCGCTTTTCAAACTTATTGATAGCCATTTTTCATTCTCCTTTTGTTATTGTTTTTATTTGGATTGACCAGACCCGTGTTACAAAGCAACACGGTAAACATTTGCGTGAGTATGATAAACTAAATACTCAATTCCATTTTCTTTGTACCTATAAGCACAGGAAAAGTGCCTACAACTATGCCCGGTTATTCTAAAATCATATCCACCGTGTTCTACCATGTGTGACCTACACCAAAACTCTGCATCTTCCTTTGCCTTTGACAGATTGACATAGCAATCACCAAGGCTTTTACCATCAGCATGTTCATACGCCCAAATCATTCCATGCGCTTTCTTAGTATTAGAATTGATGTTTTTCATTGTTTGCTCTCTCCTTTTGTTATTGTTGTTTGGTTTAACCAGACGGGCGGATTATTCATCCGCCTTTGCCCCGCTACGGGGCGGGAGAATTGTGGCATTTGCGATAAACACACTTTCCGGCATACCGTAGAGGGTTTCCCGCTTTGCCATGCCAACAACCGCAACCAGAATGTTGTCGGGCTTTTCAAAGAGAGCCTTTGCAACCTTGAGAGCGTCAGCGTTGTTATCATATTCGCCGGGAATTTGATAAACAGTGTTGACGGGTTTGGGGTTGTTGCTGTCCGTCATATCCATGCAGAGGATATTGGTGTCAGTGGTGATAATGGTACGGGTGATAAGTTTCTCCTTTTTCATGGTCTTTTTTCTCCTTTTCAATGTTATTTTTGGTTTTGACCAGACAAGAGCTATATTGCAAGCTCTTGTTTGTTTCGCCGCATTTCAGCGTGACCGTAGTTTTCGCCTATGGTTAGACCATATTTTTCGATACTGTAAACAGTAACGGGCTACGCACATCAGTGGTCTTTACCAAACAATAACTCAAAGGTGTCTTTTTCCGGATTGCGTTATACTTTCGGCATAACTGACATAACCGCCTTAATTATCAAGGTGCAGGGTTTTTGCTTTTACAGCCTTTACAGGTCTTTTCCGTGTTTGTTTCTTTCCCTCTTTGTGGTTTCATTGTACCATACTTTGAGTGATTTGTCAAGAGGTTTTTCGAACTTTCTTTTTTCACCCCTCGAGGTGTTGTCTGTTCTCTTTCCTCTTTACGCTCTCATTGTACCATATGGAAGGTAACATATCAACAACAAAGTAATTACAATTGTGTAACAAATTTTTGGGGAAACTGACAGGCTGTAAAAAATTG
>JAZUQD010000247.1:0-1655 GCA_045605505.1 Pradoshia sp. | reverse complement strand
GGTTTGAAATCGAAAGTAACAAATCTTATTTTGATCGCAGGATTAGTCATTAGCCTTTTTGCTTTTTTACCACAGAGTAATGCGAGTGCCGAAGAAAACCAAGGCAATGATTATCCTATTGTGTTGGTCCATGGTTTAGGTGGATGGGGAGAAGGAGAATTTTTAGGGTACAACTATTGGGGCGGACTAAAGGATGTTCCGGAGTACTTAAAAAGCATGGGTCATCAAACCTTTGTAGCAAGTGTCAGTCCAGTAGCCAGCAATTATGATCGTTCAGTGGAACTCTATTATTATATTAAAGGCGGCACAGTAGATTACGGAGCGTCCCATGCCAAACAACATGGACATTCGCGTTATGGACGTACCTATGATGGGGTCTACCCTGAGTGGGATGCCAATCATCCGGTCCACCTTATCGGCCACAGCATGGGAGGATTAACAACACGCAGTTTGGTTGATCTTCTAGAAGACGGCAGTGCAGAAGAACGTGCCTATCATCAGGTCCACCCGAACGAAAGTATGTCCTCTCTTTTTGAAGGCAATAAATCATGGGTGCACAGTGTGAGCAGTATTGCTACCCCACATAATGGTTCAACATATGCAGATGATGAAAACAGAATCATCTCTTTTGTTAAAGATCTAATTATTAATGTCGCAAGTGTTACCGGAATCCGCCAGGAAAATTTAGTGTATGATTTTAAATTGGACCATTGGGGAATTCGCAGAGAACCCGGGGAGTCTTTTAAATCGTATCTCTCCAAAGTCATAAACAGTAAGATTTGGGAGAGTACTGATATAAGTGCATATGATTTAAGTACACCAGGGGCTGCTGTACTTAATCAAAAGGTAGAGACAAAGTCAGATGTTTATTATTTCTCCTACACCGGTCAAACCTCCAAAAAGAGTATTTTGACAGGTCAGCATATACCATCTGCTTACACTCATTTATTTCTTCATCAACCTACCAGTTTCTTAGGAAAATTTAGCCGGACAAACCCACAAGAGGGGCCTATTATCGATAAAAGCTGGTGGCCAAACGATGGGCTAGTCAGCACAGTTTCATCTTTCTCACCATTTGGACAACCAGCAAAAGCCTATAACGGTGTAGCAGAAAAAGGGAAATGGAACTACTACCCTATCATGAGTAATTGGGATCATATTGATTTTATTGGCATTCTCAGTCTAAGCAGCAAAACGACAGCCTTTGACGTCTATCCACTTTATAAAGATATAGCTGAGAATGTACACTCATTGGATGAATAACTTCATTTTTTCTGAAACAATGAAGTAAGAAAGAGACTATGCCAAGTTCACCTATTTGTGAATTTGGCTTTTTTGTGCTCCATCTAAAGTTGTAGATATTATCCGTAAAATTACGGATGTAATCTTCTATTTTTAAATTAGAATAAGAAAGAGAATTAATATCCATTATTTCCTAAATTTATATTGAAATATTATCAGAATGTTATAAAATTACATAATGGGAAAAGGGAGGGTCAACCATGGGTTTTAAGCAGTTTCACCGTACAATTAAAATACGGATTATAGAGTCATTTTTAAGTTCCGCTATTGGAGGTATGATATTTCCATTCATGGCGATTTATTTATCTTCACATTTCGGGGTAAAAATGGCAGGACTTTTATTGCTGATTAAT
>JAZUQD010000246.1:0-1877 GCA_045605505.1 Pradoshia sp. | reverse complement strand
TGCTGAATCAGGATTCGGTCAGTTGTTTCCATACCACCGTGGTAATAAGCGACACCTCCAAACCCTTTTTCTAATAAAGATTCGCTCAACTGCTCAGCAAGTTTCCGGCTAGATACATAAATAATCCCTGGACCTTCCACTTTTTTCAATAATTCAATCAACCGCTGAAGCTTTTGCTGATAATCAGTTGTTTCTTCTACCAAAATACTGATATTCTCTCTGTTTACATTATGGATAATTCTCGTCGCATCCTGAATAGATAAATTCCGCAAAATATCCTCCTGAACCTCAGGAGTAGCAGTAGCTGTTAAAGCTAATGTCAATGGATTATTCAGCTCTTTCCTTAGTAGACCGAGCTGTAAATAGCTTGGCCTAAAATCATAGCCCCATTGAGATATACAGTGCGCTTCATCTACAACAAATAAGGCAATCTTGAGCTTTTTTAATTGATCTAAAATAAATCTTGATTGAAGCATTTCAGGTGAAATATACAAGAATTTCAATAATGGAAAAGATCTCAGTACCCGATCTCGTTCCTGTTTTGAAAGAAATGAATTTAAGGAAGCAACTCTCTTTTCACCTTTTGCCTTCATTTGCTCCACCTGATCTTGCATAAGAGCCAATAATGGTGAAATGATAATAACTAATCCATCCAGCAGGTAACCAGGCATTTGAAAACTCAAGGTTTTTCCTGTCCCAGTTGGCAGCATCGCTAGTGTATGTCTGCCTTGCATAATGGATTCAATTACTTCCTTCTGTCCTGTTCTGAACGTTTGGAATCCAAACATTTTTTGCAATTGGACCTCAAGTGGATGCATACTTACACTTCCTTCCGCTTCGCCATAACCAGTCTGATTTGAAAATATGTTATTTCAGACGGAAGTAACTGTTTTAAGTTTCTTAATTGTTTCGTTTCATTGGTCGCTATGGCCTGTTCAATTTGTTCTTTTTCTGAATTACTCACATATACATCAATCGGAAAATCAGGTAGGTTTGATACAATTTCAACAAGATGATCCTCAATAGTATTCACTTTTAAATTCCTTACGGCTGCTACTTCTTCTTTAGACATACCGGATTGAAGCAACTTTAATGTTGTCTGAGTGGAATCAGTTAAAGGAACTTGTACCTTTTTCCCCAGCTGACCTAGTTCTTTTAAGACTAGATAAGCCGGCTGGGCGCTGACTTTAAGCATGTAATGGATAGTATCCCAAAAGAGAAGCCTTGCATAATATACATCTATGTTTAACTTTCTGGCAGCCTGTTCAATCGTCAATCCTGCACGCTGATGACCCGAGAATAAACATACAATTAATTCTGCACTGACTTCGTTTGTAGTACTTAACAACTCTTCAAGCTCCTTATATAACATCTTGCTTAGTTCCTTTGGAGATAGAGCAATTTGTTTAAACAGCTTTTTCACAACCATTTGTTCCTCTTGATTACGCGTTACCGGGATAAATGAATGATTGCCATTAAGTAAACATGAGGATGTTTGAACCAGTAATTGTAATCTCAACCAAAAGCCATGAGCTGCATCTTGATAGGTACGACCATTTAAGTGAGTTAACGGAGGATATGACTCTTTCCATGAAGTAAGGGCATGTTCTCCATTCTCCGTACAAATATACGTTTTGGTGCCTATTTCTTTTATAAATCCTTCTTTGGTCAATTCAGCAATCTTTTGGTCCCAATATTCTCTTTTTAATTTCGGAAGAACTCCAAAGAATTCAGATATATGAAACAGCCTGGCATCTTGGATGGGTTGTGAGGATTTTTTACCATTCAATATATGTAATGGTGAATAAACAGTTCTCTGTCCCTTTAATGCATTTATCAAATACAGTATTAATCCATCAATATATGGTATAATCATG
>JAZUQD010000245.1:0-9213 GCA_045605505.1 Pradoshia sp. | reverse complement strand
CTCGAAACATTACTTTTCGTTTTTCGGTGCTAAAATCAAGAACATGCTACGTCCGTCCATTTTTGGCGCTGTTTCCACAGTAGCCACTTCTTTACATTCCTCTGCAAAGCGAACTAACACGCGCTGCCCGATTTCTTTATGGGTAATAGCCCGTCCTTTAAATCGAATGCTTGCTTTTACCTTATCTCCTTTTTCAAGGAACTTAATAGCGTTACGAAGCTTCGTATTAAAGTCATGCTCGTCGATAGTTGGGCTTAAACGAACCTCTTTTAAACTAATTGTTTTTTGGTTTTTTCTAGCTTCTTTTTCCTTCTTCTGTTGCTCGAAACGGAACTTACCATAGTCCATAATACGGGCGACAGGAGGCTTTGCGTTCGGTGCAACCAGCACAAGATCCAAATTCACGCGTGTAGCAATTTCTAATGCCTCATTGCGGGATTTAATTCCAAGCTGCTCACCATTTTGATCAACTAGACGTACTTCTCGGGCACGAATGCCTTCGTTTAAGATTAAGTCTTGTTTGCTAATAATAAGCCACCTCCAAGATTTTCTAGCAAATACTACTTCACATGCTTTTTAAACATATAAAAAAGGCCGGTGCATGCACACCCGCCCATAAAAAGACATACCGTCTGATTATATCAATTGAACCAGTTAACTACTCTCAGAAGAGTGTTATACAGGTGAGAAGCGGGTGCTTCTGCTTTATAATGTGTCGTATTTGATTTGCTCACTAAAAATCATTTTAACATGTTTCGCTGTATAATGTCAATAGAAGCTCATTCGTAATGACAACAAAAGTTATTTTATCAAATAAAGTACTCTGTGGCAAGAGGTTTTTGTATAAAGATTAAAAAGCGAGGAATCTGATAATGCTTATTTCTTTTTAACAGGCTTGTTCAACTTTTACTTCTAAACAATCGTCAATATCTAATAAGACTCTACTATTAAAGAAGCATCAAGATCCCGGTATTCCAATAAAAATAGGGATCTACCTGAATGGTAGGTCCCTATTTCTTCTAAGAAATTATTTCAATTCAGCTTTAATCATAGTCAAGAACTCATCAAATGGCATCGTTTCTGATTTTTGTTCACCATACTTACGTACGTTAACTTTGCCGTTTTCCTGTTCTTGATCTCCAACTACAAGCATGTAAGGGATTTTTAACATTTGAGCTTCACGGATTTTATAGCCCATTTTCTCATCGCGTAAATCTACTTCTACACGCAAACCTGCTCGTTGTAGTCCAGCTTCAATTTCTTTTGCATAATCAAGATGGACATCTGGAGAAACAGGAATAACCTGAACCTGAACTGGCGCCAACCAAGTAGGGAAAGCTCCTTTGTATTCTTCAATCAAGAACGCAACGAAACGTTCCATTGTTGAAACAACACCACGGTGAATAACAACCGGACGATGCTGCTTGCCATCTTCTCCAACATACGTAAGATCAAAACGCTCAGGAAGCAAGAAATCAAGCTGTACTGTGGAAAGAGTTTCATCTTTTCCAAGCGCAGTTTTCACTTGAACATCCAATTTAGGTCCGTAGAAAGCTGCTTCGCCTTCAGCTTCGTAATAGTCAAGGCCCATCTCGTCCATCGCTTCTTTCAGCATGGATTGAGCTCTTTCCCACATGGCATCATCATCAAAGTATTTTTCCGTATCAGCCGGATCACGGTAAGAAAGACGGAAGGAGTAGTTTTCCATTCCGAAGTCTTTATACACTTCAAGGATTAATGTAACGACACGTTTGAACTCATCTTTAATTTGGTCAGGTCGTACAAACACGTGAGCATCGTTCAATGTCATTCCACGTACCCTTTGCAGGCCTGCCAATGCACCGGACATTTCATATCTGTGCATGGTTCCTAGTTCCGCAATACGAATCGGAAGTTCACGATAGCTGTGAATATCATTTTTATAAATCATCATGTGATGCGGGCAGTTCATCGGACGAAGAACTAACTGTTCATTATCCATATCCATTACCGGGAACATATTTTCCTGATAGTGATCCCAGTGACCGGATGTTTTGTATAGATCTACACTACCCATAATTGGTGTATAGACATGGTCATAGCCAAGTTTTTGTTCCTTATCTACAATATAGCGCTCAATGACACGGCGAATTGTAGCACCTTTTGGAAGCCATAATGGAAGACCTTGTCCAATTAATTGGGAGTTCATGAATAAATCAAGCTCTTTCCCAATTTTGCGGTGGTCACGCTCTTTCGCTTCTTCTAACAGGCGTAAATGCTCGTCCAAATCTTCTTTCTTGAAGAATGCTGTTCCATAGACACGTTGAAGCATTTTATTATCGCTGTCTCCACGCCAGTAGGCACCCGCAATATTCAATAATTTAAATTCTTTAATTTTGCCAGTTGAAGGTACATGAACTCCACGGCAAAGGTCAAAGAATTCACCTTGTTCATAAATAGTGACTGTTTCATCTTCAGGAATTGCATCGATTAATTCTAGCTTATACTCATCGCCAATTTCTTCGAATAGACGTTTCGCTTCAGCACGGCTGACTTCTTTACGTACAATGTCAATGTTTGCATTAATAATTTTCTTCATTTCTTTTTCAATTAGAGGAAGATCTTCCGGTGTAATGGAGTTTTCTAAATCCATATCATAATAGAAGCCACCTTCAATAACCGGACCTACGCCAAATTTCACATCTTTGTAAATACGTTTAACTGCCTGTGCCAATAAATGCGCTGTACTGTGGCGCAATACTTCCAGAGCTTCCGGTTGGTCCGGAGTTACAATCTCTACTGAGGCATCCTCTGTGATTTCTCTGCGTAAATCATACAAAGCACCATTTACTTTACCTGCAATTGCTTTTTTCTTTAATCCAGAACTAATGGAAGAAGCAATTTGCTCAGTTGTGATTCCAGATTCAAATTCCTTTACCGCACCATCTGGAAATGTTATTTTAATCATTTCAGCCATGTGAGCCACTCCTTTTTTCTACATAATAAAAAGCCCGTCCCTTAAAAATATAAGGGACGAGCTATCGCACACTGCATAATAAACCCGCGGTTCCACCCAAATTCCGGCGCTGATGTCCAGCTGTTCCGGCACTTGTATCTTTTAACGGAGTTCCCGTCAGCCAATAATCACATTATTGTTTTCCTGGCTGAAGTTCAAAGGTGGTAAGTATTTCAAGTCTATGAGGAAGCTTGCAGCCACTGGCTCCCCTCTCTGTACACAGCTTTTTAAAACACTCATATCCTTATCGTAACCTATCGATTATAAAACTTGTATGTAGGTTATTATAAAAGCTAATGAGGACAAAAGCAAGATTGATTCTTTTTCTTTTTTATTATGAACGTTCTTCTACCTGTTTAACCTGCTCATAAAAATAACTCATACGGAATAAAAGAATTCTTTCTTCAAAAATCTTTCTCAGCGTCGCGATAATTCGATTATCTTCATCATCTGCGTATATATGAATTCGTTTTGGGGCTAGCGAAACAAGTGGTGCGATGGTATTTGAATCTATAAACATCGGATTCTCCGCCATCAATTTACGGTCAATCGCTTTTAGGATATCTTGTTTTGAAATCCGTTGAAAATGATGATTATAAAATTGAAACTCCTCATGGTAGACTAAATGAATTTCCTCAACCTGTGCATCCCGCTCTCCAATTAACCCCCTCAATACAGAGATAAATTCCTGATAATCCTGTTCGAGTTTGTATTCGTCGATAGCATATCCAACCAACGAGACAAGCGATGACTGAATATCCTTAAAACGAAAATTCCATAATGATTGAAACGAAAAGTCGATCTTCTGTTCAACTACTTGTCGCAGGAGTACCTTTACCTGATCTTTAAGTTGATCTGGAAGATAATAATCTCCGCAATAGGCAGCTTCACCATCCCACATGAGCAATGCCATTTCTGCAATTTGGCCAATTTCATCTTCATCCTCATAGAAATATCGTTTCCGAATCACATCCCGAATTTTATATTCTAGATGATAGGTAGAGAAAAATGTATATAAAGCCTCAATGAGTGCATGACAAAAAATTTCCTCTTGATCCGGATCCCAAAGAAAGGAGACAGACTTTTGACCATCTTCATTAACAGAATAAATTGCCTGTCGAATAAAAAAATCGTTTTTCTTAAATCGAATCTGCCAAGTATTCTGTTCTTCCTGTGAATCAAAATACATCGTAAGCAACCCTATCCCTCCAGACTATCGGAACTCCTAGTTTTATATATATGGGACAGGGCAATCCTTTAGAATGAATGGATAAAATTAGATGAAATAAAAGCATCAAGGCAAATGGATATAATTTCTTCATCTTTACGTTTAATTTGATTTAATTTATAACAATGGGTTTACTCATAATTTATCGGTCAGCGAATGACAAAAAGAAGAGGCAGTCCGTTTGGCGGTCTGCCTCTTTGATCATTTTTCATTTTACTTTTAATCTCTGCGATTTTTGCCGTCCATTTCAATCGGAACCGTCAAATTACGGATTCGCTCCATAATTCGTTTCCCTTTAACCCGTTCTTCTTCTCCACGCTGTGAATACGTGAAATGATGTTCCAATTCTTTGATATTGAAATTAGAAGTAAAGAAGGTTGGAAGGTTCTCATGCATTCGGTATTGAAGAATAGGACCCAAAACATCATCACGTGACCAAGCACTCATCGTTTCGGCTCCAATATCATCAATCATCAAAACAGGAACATCCTTTAAAGCATCCACTTTTTGATTATAGGAATTTTCCGCGAATGAGCCTTTTAATTCTCTTAAATATTCCGGCCAATACACGATATGGGACGATACACCTGCTTCAGAGAGTGCATTTGCAATGGCCCCAAGCAAATAGGTTTTACCTACCCCAAATTCACCATATAAATAAAGACCTTTATGCCGAACACCATTTTTATAGGAGTCAACAAAATTCTTCGCCTTTTCAACCGCTTCTACACGTGCTTCAGTCGTAAACTCATCCCAAATTAAATTAGAAAAAGAAGCTTCCACAATTTCTTTTGGAACATGGCTGGCATGAATCAGCTTACGCAGCCGATTTCTCTCTTCCTGTATCCGTTTTTTATGACAAGGTTCATAGGTAACATCAATCCGCTTTCCTTGAATAAACAAACGCGGAGTATGCCCCGAAATAATATTTTTACATTCGGATAAAGAAGGACAGTGATCACATGTCTTTGTTTGCATCGAAAACTCATAGAGCTTATTCATACTCTTCTCAATCATGTCGCTTGTCAGCTCGCTGCTGTGTTCATTTATAAATAAACGGACATCGGGATCTTTTAAGACGATATTCCTCATTTCATCCATTCTTTTTTGAAAGCTTTCACGATTTCCGAGTCTATTTAATGCATCCTGTATATTTCTCATCACTGCACACCTCCTGCTTTATTTAGTATTTTCGTTTTGTAATTTTTCCTTTAATTTTCTTACCCGCTCAGCAATTTCGCTGGACTGGGCAACCGGTTCTTTCTTCTTCGTTTCATCCAGCCATTCAGGAATGATTTCCTTCCTGCCACTATTCGTTGGACGGCGTGTAGATTTATTTGTCTTCGTTTTCTTATCCTGAGCCCAGGTTTGATATTTCTTATGTTCACTCAATGCGGTTTCATACGCTTCACGCACAGTCGTGATATTTTTTCTTGCCCAATGCGATGCAATTGTTTCCACATAATTTGGTTGCAATTTCATATCTGATTTTAACATGACATAATGCAGAAGGACATTGACTACACCCGGTGGAAGCTTTTGATTGACCATAACTTTTTCTACTAAGGCCAGGTCATTGTCTGAAGGCATTGCTCCTTGTGAAAGACTGACTAAAAATTCCAATGGAGAAGTCGTTTCAAAGGTATATAGCAAATGTTCCTCCGGTGTTTTTGGCTCTACGATCGTACGCTCATACTCTGGCTGTTTCCGTTCAATCAATGTTGGCATTTCCTCACCGTGATTAATGTGGAAAAATTCTCGAGCACAGTTTCTAAGCTCGTCTATATCAATTTCATTATGTTCATTTTGGCATCTTAAAATCAATTTGCTCATATCAACCACGCTGATTTTATATAAGAAAGAGAGCATCGCAATAGCTTCAATCACATTGGGAGTAAATGCTTTTCTAGATATAAAACTATTTTTAAGAGTGGCGAATAATAATTCGAAATCGAATTGTTCAATGAAATTATGCGTGTAACCCGGTGGTTCTTTTGAAAAGAACTGAGTTTTTGCATCTGACTCTGGATTGACCATTTCTCTTGGATTGCGAAATTCTGATGCGAAAACCTCGCTGAATGACTGGGTAATCTCCTCATAATCGTCCGGAATTCGTTTATCCGCAAACATGGAGAGCAGTCGTTCATAATGCCTGGATTCAAGCTTTTGTTTCAGATAAATAGGCAGCAAATCATCATGAAAAAACTGGTCCGGACTTAAAGGGCACAAGATTTCATAAATAAAAACATTTCCTTCAGGCGTAGCCTTTTTGTATGTCTTTAACAATCCAATTCCCTCAAGCCTTTTACGATATTGAAAGATCTCATCCAACGGCAGACCCAGTACATCCATTAACCAACGGTGTGTCGTTTGTTTGGAGTACATATTACCTGTATTCACTTCATTTAATAAGGTCAAATACAAAGAAACAGCCAATCCTCCAACTAATGGCTGATATAAATATTGAATGGATTTATGATCCATTTCCGATAATTTTTCTTTATATAATACGACATATCTATCTTTAGGATTTACAAACATCCATGAAAATTGCATTGTCTACAAACCTTTCGTACTTCAGGGTTTTATAGTTGAAAAAAGAGCTAAAGAAACTGTCTTCAGCTCTACTTAATCCTCTTTTTTAATTAATTCTTTCAACTCATCAATGAACACATTTATATCTTTAAATTGGCGATATACGGAAGCGAAACGTACATAGGCAACTTCATCCACCTCTGCCAGCCGATCCATAACCATTTCACCAATTAAATCACTTTTTACTTCAGAAAATCCCTGATTTCTTATTTCTTTTTCTACCTCTGTCGTAATTTCTTCCAACTCTTTTAAGGCAACATGTCTTTTTTCACAAGCTCGAATCAAGCCTCTTAATATTTTTTCTCTGCTATATTCTTCCCGTGCGCCATCTTTTTTTACAACAATCAACGGTATTTCTTCTACTTTTTCAAAAGTTGTAAAACGGTAACCACAGGATTCACATTCTCTTCTTCTTCGTATGGAACGTCCTTCATCCGCAGGGCGGGAATCCAGCACTCTTGTCCCATTATGTTGGCAAGTTGGACATATCATATAGATTAGCACCGTCCTTTTCTATAGTTCTATCTTATTAAAACAAATCAAATAGGACAAGTCTGTTTGCATAAAATGCTATTTTTTATCCTGAAAGTGGTTATTTACACATAAAAAAAAGAGATGCAAAAACATCTCTTTTATACTCTCTATTACTCATCTATTATAAAGCTTTGGCAAGAACTGGACTGACAGCAACAGGACCCATGCCACGAGGAATCTCAATAAATTCTCGTGTTTGTGCGTTTAAAGACTCAGCGATGTAATCAGCAGCTACATTTGGATCCAAATCCCCACATGTATATACATCGATACTGGCATACCCATGCTCCGGGAAGCTATGAATGGTTAAATGCGATTCAGAAATAATAACTACTCCACTTACACCCTGAGGAGCAAACTTATGAAAAGCTACTTCTCTAACTTCAGCTCCCGATCTTAGAGCTGCATCTACGAATATTTGTTCAATTTGATTAACATCATTCAATTTAGATAAATCACAGCCCCATAGTTCAGAAATGACATGACGACCTATTGTTTCCATGTTCCATTTCCCCCTTTAACATTTAAACGAATTTTGATTGCCTTCGTTTCTGGCCAATACTACCACGGGGGAAAGTTAGTCCTGAGAGGTCCTAACCCTTTAAGTAGCACTGCCAGGATGATGAAGTTTACGAGATTTAGTATATATGGTTTATATTTCAATTGCAATAATACTCTTCAATATTAGTTAATAATTTCCACTAAAATAAAAAGTTTTTTTATCCTATTACAATCGTCCAAACAGAAAAGGCCTGTGTCGCTAAAGAGCGCACAGGCCTCAATCGGAAATTCTTCCGTATTTAACTCACCTTTACCTTGTTCTCCTGAAGCAGTCGAGCCACATGATTTACTAATTCCACGACACGACATGAGTAACCCCATTCATTATCATACCAGGCAAGTACTTTCACTTTATTTGCACCAATGACTATTGTGGAAAGGGCATCTACAATAGCAGAATGCGAGTTAGTATTAAAGTCGACTGAAACAAGTGGTTCTTCGCAATACTGTATAATACCGGCCAAGGAGCCTTCAGCAGCTGTTTTAAATGCTTGATTGATTTCATTAACAGTCACTTCTCGTTTGAGATCAACTACTAAATCTACTAAAGAGACATTTGGCGTAGGCACTCTTAATGCCATCCCATGCAATTTTCCTTTTAACTGAGGAAGAACAAGCGCCAGGGCTTTGGCCGCTCCCGTGGTAGTAGGAATGATACTTTGTGCACATGCACGCGCTCTACGTAAATCTTTATGCGGATTATCAATATTATTTTGATCATTTGTATACGAATGTATAGTCGTCATCAATCCATTATCGATGCCAAATTGTTCGTCCAACACTTTTGCAACAGGTGCAAGGCAGTTGGTTGTACAGGATGCATTGGAAATGACATAGTGTTTATTAATATTCAAATCATTTTCATTCACACCCATTACAATGGTGATGTCCTCATTTGTACCTGGAGCTGTTAATACGACCCGTTTCGCACCGGCATTTAAATGAAGAGCTGCTTTATCACGATGATTAAATTTACCAGTAGCCTCTATTACAATATCAATCTCGAGCTTTTTCCATGGCAGAAACTCTGGATTACGATTATTAAGTAAAAGAATTTTCTTCCCATTTATCAACAAATGATCATCCATAGCACGTACATCACCATTAAATGGACCATGATTTGTATCATATTTAATTAAATGTGCCAGTGTTTCAGGCGGATAACTGGCATTAATGGCTACAATATCAAGATGCTCATCCAATACAGCCTTTCGGAAGACCATTCTGCCGATCCGACCAAACCCATTGATAGCAACTCTTGCATTCATTTCATTTCCCCCTATATAAGTTATACTTTTCG
>JAZUQD010000244.1:0-1850 GCA_045605505.1 Pradoshia sp. | reverse complement strand
CCTTTTACAGTTACATAATTACCTTCAGCGATTGTAACTTCAACGCCGTCAACAATGCTAATAGGAAGTTTACCAATTCGGGACATTTCTGCACCTCCTGAACTACCAAGTTTTTATCTTACCATACGTAGCAGATAACTTCGCCACCCAAACCAAGTTTGCGAGCTTCTTTATCTGTCATGATTCCTTTAGATGTAGAGATAATAGCAATCCCTAAACCACCTAATACTTTTGGAATCTCGTCTTTTTTGCAATATACTTTCAGACCTGGTTTACTAATGCGTTTCAAGCCGGAAATAACTTTTTCACGATTAGGACCATATTTTAAGTATACACGGATAACACCCTGTTTTCCATCTTCAATCTGCTCATAATCCTTGATAAAACCTTCGTTTTTCAGGATTTCCGCTAAAGCAATTTTGGTTTTGGATGCAGGAATTTCTACTTTCTCGTGCATAACCATATTTGCATTACGAATTCTTGTTAAAAAATCTGCAATTGGATCTGTCATTACCATTTACAGCGACCCCCTTCCATACTCAGGTTTACCAACTGGATTTTGTTACACCAGGCAGCTGGCCTTGATAAGCTAATTCACGGAAACATACACGGCACAAGCCAAATTTACGCATATAAGCGTGTGGACGTCCGCAAACTTTACATCTATTTACTTCACGTACTTTGTATTTAGGTGCTTTACGCACTTTCATGGATGTTTTTGCCACAGGATTTCCTCCTAACCAATTAACTTGCGAATGGCATACCCAGAAGTTTCAGCAGAGCTCTGCCTTCTTCATCGGTTTTTGCTGTTGTTGCAAATACGATTTCCATACCTCTGATTTTGTCAATTTTATCGTATTCGATTTCTGGGAAGATCAGCTGTTCTTTTAAGCCCAGGCTGTAGTTCCCTCTACCATCGAAGGATTTTGGAGAAACCCCTCTAAAGTCACGAACACGTGGCAGAGCAACGCTCACCAGTCTATCAACGAATTCATACATACGGTCACCACGCAGTGTTACTTTAACACCAACTGGCATACCTTCTCTCAGTTTGAAACCAGCGATAGATTTTTTTGCTTTTGTTACAACAGGTTTCTGACCTGTAATCAGAGTCAGGTCGTTGATTGCTGCATCTAATGCTTTTGGATTCTGAGTTACTTCACCCAGACCAATATTGATAACAACCTTATCCAGTTTTGGAATAGCCATTACGTTTGTATATTTGAACTGTTCCTGTAAACCAGGTACTACTTCATTCAGATATTTTTCTTTTAATCTACTAGCCATTTCAATATAGCCTCCTTTCCATCAAGACTATCAATTAAAGTGCTTTACCACATTTACGGCAAACACGAGTTTTTGTACCATTCTCGATGGTGTGTGCTACTCTTACACCTTTTTTGCATGTGCTGCAGAAAGGCATTACGTTAGAAACGTGAATAGCAGCTTCTTTTTCAATAATACCACCCTGTGGCATTTTCTGAGTTGGTTTGGTGTGACGTTTTACGATTGCAACGCCTTCCACAACTACTTTATCCTGGCTTGGGATTACCTGAACCACTTTACCAGTTTTACCTTTATCTTTACCAGCGATTACGATAACTTCATCGCCTTTTTTAACGTTCATTTTCGCCACTTTATTCACCTCCAAGGCTACTTATTACAGCACTTCTGGAGCCAGAGAAACGATTTTCATAAAATCTTTATCGCGCAGTTCTCTAGCTACTGGCCCGAAGATACGAGTTCCTCTTGGGCTCTTATCATCTTTAATGATAACCGCTGCATTTTCGCTAAAGCGAATGTAAGAACCATCTGGTCTACGAACAGATTCTTTTGTTCTAACAACTACT
>JAZUQD010000243.1:0-11568 GCA_045605505.1 Pradoshia sp. | reverse complement strand
CTATCCGGATCGAGAGCAAGCTGAACATTACAGCCTCCTTCAATTTTTAAAGCACGGATAATTTTCAACGAAACATTGCGCAATAATTGATATTCGCGATCGCTCAACGTTTGGCTCGGTGCCACTACAATCGAATCCCCAGTATGGATTCCGACAGGATCAATATTCTCCATATTACAAACAACAATCGCATTATCATTTGAGTCTCTCATGACCTCATATTCAATTTCCTTGTACCCTGCAATGCTTTTTTCCAGCAAACACTGGGTTACCGGACTGCTCTTTAGCCCACCTGCAACAATTTCATGTAATTCTTCTTCGTTTGAACAGATTCCGCCGCCTGTTCCTCCAAGAGTATAAGCGGGGCGTACGATTACTGGATATCCCACCCTTTCAACAAAAACCTGGGCTTCTTCCAACGTATGAATAATCGCACTGTCAGGAACCGGTTCACTAAGCTCTTTCATTAAACTTCGGAATAGTTCACGGTCCTCAGCTTGTTCAATTGCAGATAGCTTTGTTCCCAGAATTTCTACACCGCATTCCTCAAGCACTCCAGATTGGGACAGTTCTACAGCCAGATTCAATCCGGTTTGCCCTCCAAGTGTCGGCAGCAGGGCATCAGGGCGTTCTTTACGGATGATTTTGCTGACAAACTCTAACGTTAGTGGCTCAATGTATACAGCATCAGCAATTTCCGTGTCTGTCATAATCGTAGCCGGATTGGAGTTTACTAAAATGACACGATAGCCTTCCTCTTTTAATGCCAGGCATGCTTGCGTACCTGCATAATCAAATTCTGCCGCCTGACCAATGACGATTGGTCCGGATCCAATAACCAAAATCGATTTAATATCTGTGCGTTTACTCATTTTACCGTCTCCTTTAGCTTGGATCTTTCAATCATTGTGATAAACTGATCGAATAAATAGTTTGTATCTTCTGGGCCAGGGGATGATTCCGGGTGATATTGCACTGTAAACGCCTCGTGATATTTATGTTTTAACCCTTCTATCGTGCCATCATTTAAAGCAATATGGGTAACTTCCAAATCCGTTTGCTCAATAGACTCATCCTTTACGGTGTATCCATGGTTTTGTGATGTCAATGCTACTTTACCTGTTGTTAAATCTTTAACTGGGTGATTAGAGCCACGATGCCCAAATTTCAATTTTTCAGTTTCAGCATTACATGCCAGAGCAAATAGCTGATGCCCAAGGCATATCCCGAACATTGGAACTTTTCCGATAATTTTTCTTATCATTTCAATCGCTTCCGGAACATTTTTAGGATCTCCCGGTCCATTGGTCAGCATGATCCCATCCGGCTGGAGTGTCAGTATTTCTTCAGCAGTCGTGTTATAAGGGACAACGATTACATCACAATCTCGATTATTTAATTCTCTTAGTATTCCATGCTTCATTCCAAAATCCACCACGACTACTCGATAACCGCGTCCTGGACTTGGATACGCTTTTTTGGCAGAAACTTTCTGAACCTGATTCCGTGGAAGTACCGTTGCTTTTACTTGATGAAGCATTGTTTCTGCATCTTTTGTTACTGAACAAATAACACCCTTTACCGTCCCTTTTTCACGGATCATCCTTGTCAATTTTCTTGTATCAATGCCTGCGATTCCGGGAATGTTTTTTAATTTCATATATTCATCCAGTGAAAAGTCACTTCTCCAATTAGAAGGAAAGTCAGCCACTTCTTTCACAATTAAACCACTGAGGCTGGGGGTAATGGATTCAAAATCATCACGGTTGATTCCATAATTGCCAATTAAAGGGTAGGTCATCGTAATAATCTGGCCGCAATAGGATGGGTCCGATAAAATTTCCTGATAGCCAGTCATCCCTGTATTAAATACAATCTCTCCTATTTTATCGCTCTCTCCACCGAATGCTTCACCGATAAAAATAGTTCCATCTTCTAATATTAATTGTCTTTTCATTCAGATAAACTTCCTTTCTGCCAAACTATATTTCCTTCCACCATCGTCATTACAGGCCAGCCTTGACAGCTCACGGCCGCAAATGGGGTGTTCTTTCCTTTAGAAAGAAAGGTTTCTGGATTAATCACTTGTTCCTCCTCTAAATCAAGCAGGACGAGATCTGCCGGTATCCCTATATTCATTTTTCCGTATTCAAGGTTGAATGCTTCCGCTGGTTTGATTGTTAAGAAATCAATTAATTGTTTCAGGGTCATTACTCCCTTTTTCACCAAATATGTATACAGCAGCGGGAAGGCTGTCTCCAAGCCAACAATGCCAAACGGCGCCAGCTCAATGTTCTGTAATTTTTCCTCTTCTGTATGGGGCGCGTGATCGGTTGCGATAAAATCAATCGTTCCATCTAACAAACCTTCAATTAAAGCCATTTTGTCATCCTCACCTCTTAAAGGAGGATTCATTTTAAAATTGGGATCGAGCCCCTTTATATCCATTTCAGACAATAACAGATGGTGGGGCGTTACTTCTGCTGTAACACGAATACCCGCCCTCTTAGCCTCACGTACGGTTCTTACAGACTCCTTTGTACTGATATGACAGACATGATAATGGCATCCAGCGTCCTCAGCCAGTAAAACATCCCTTGCAATATGCACAGCCTCACAAACTGAGGGGATACCAGGTAAATGATGTTCCCTCGAATAGTTTCCTTCATGTACACATCCCTTCTGAATTAACGTATTTTCCTCACAATGGGCAACTATGGCCATATCAAGCTTGGCAGCTTTTTTCATCGCCTCAAGCATCATTCCAGCTGATTGAACACCGACACCGTCATCTGTAAAAGCAAATGCTCCGGAACTCTTAAGAGCATCAAAATCAGTTAATTCATTTCCCAGTTCTCGCACAGTAATCGAGGCATAGGGCAATACCCTTACGCTTGCTGTTTCTCGTATTCTAGTATTTAACCAATGCATTTGTTCGGCTGAATCCGGAACAGGACGTGTATTCGGCATAGCAGCAACCGTTGTAAAACCACCCTTTGCAGCAGCTTTTGTACCCGTTTCAATTGTTTCCTTGTGCTCTCCGCCCGGCTCTCTTAAGTGGACATGTAAATCAATAAACCCTGGAGCAAGCAAGTATCCATCCGCGTTGATGATCTTTGCCTGCTGATTATGCAATTCATCCTGGATATCGATGATGACTCCATCTTTGATTAAAATATCCTTGGTCACTTGCCTGCCATCCTCAGAAAAAAATCGCGCGCTTTTGATAATTGTATTCATGATTTACCGCTCCTTCCCTATGCTCGATACTTTTTTTTAAAGCAGCCATTCTCACGTATACTCCATTCTCCATTTGTTTAAATATTCGTGAACGCTCACATTCAACTAATGAATCATCGATCTCCACGCCTCTATTTACCGGAGCTGGATGCATAATTATACATCCTTTCTTCAAGCGGTTTTCTCTTTCAATTGTCAATCCATATCTGTTTAGGTACTCCATTTTGCTAATCGGCATTTCCTCAGTATGACGTTCATGCTGGATACGGAGCAGCATCACTACATCAGAATTTTTAATGGCATCATCAATGGGTTCATACGCAATAGTGCTACCTACAAAGTTAGCCCAATTGGGTGGGCCTGAGAATACTACCCTTGCACCGAGCCTCGTTAATGTTTCTGCATTTGAGCGTGCCACACGACTATGTCTTATATCGCCTATAATAGCTACTTTTAATCCTTGAAACGTTTCGAATTCCTGCTTAATGGTCATTAAATCAAGTAAACATTGCGTAGGATGGTGACCACATCCATCACCAGCATTCATTATGGATAAATATACACCACTTTGTATTAAATTTGCAAAATAATTATCTTCCGTATGACGAATTACTACCGTTTCCACTCCAAGTGCCTCTAAAGTTTTCACTGTATCTGTCAGACTTTCACCTTTTAGCACACTCGATGTTTGCACTTCAAACGGGATTACATCGAGACCCAATTTCCGCTCTGCCATTTCAAAGCTGACTTTTGTCCGCGTACTTGGTTCAAAAAATAGATTGGCTACAAAGTGCCTTCTCACCGGCGTCCAGATCTCCCCATTCGCAAATGCCTCCGCATCCGAAAGCAAATTTAAAATTTCCTCATTCGATAAATCCGTCATCGTAAGCAAGTGTTTCATAGTCAACCAGCCTCCTATATTCTAAAAAAAACCCTAATTCGCTTTGACGAATCAGGGTTTTAGTTTATTTATCGAATGATCCCATACGATATTGGAATTATTCTACTTAACCTAATCCCTGTCTATGAATTGGATGATCTATTATCAACCTTGACTCTCGTTGGTTTCTTTACCTGGAAGCACAAGATTTAAGATGACACCTACAATGGCGGCTAATGCCATTCCAGAAATGGAGGCATGTTCGGTGATTTTGAGCATTGCTCCACCTACACCAATGATTAAAATGACAGAGGATATGACTAAGTTTCTATTTTTAGATAAATCTATTTTACTATCGATTAACATACGCAAACCACTTGATGCGATGATACCGAAAAGAAGAATGGAGACCCCTCCCATTACGGCTGATGGAATGGATTGAATAAGAGCAGAAATTTTACCAATAAATCCGAACAGGATCGCAAATACCGCTGCGCCACCTATTACATAAACACTGAATACTCTTGTAAGGCCCATAACACCAATATTTTCTCCATAGGTTGTATTCGGAGGACCACCCAGACAGGATGCAATCATGATAGAAACTCCATCTCCGAATAACGAACGATGCAAGCCTGGTTTCTCAACAAAATTACGTCCCGCTATTTTACCAAGAACCAATTGATCACCGATATGTTCTGATATAGGAACGATGGCGATTGGAATCATGATCAGAATAATCTCCCATGTTAATGCTGGCGTATAGTCCACGAATGGCACTGTGAAGTTTGGAAGCTGGAACCAGGCTGCTTCTTTTACTGGAGTGAAATCTACAATTCCAAAGAAACAGGCTGCAATATATCCGCCAATAATACCGATCAAAACTGGAATAAGCGATAAGAAGTTTTTAAAGACGACACAGCATGTTATGGTGATTGCTAGCGTAATTAATGCTACTAGTATATGTTTTGTACTATAAACAAGCACTTCAGCATTTGGATTTTCATACATCGCCATATTGACTGCTGTTGAGGCAAGACCCAGTCCAATTACCATAATGACTGGACCTACAACAACAGGCGGTAAGAATTTCAGGATCGTTTTAGTACCCAGTTTTTTAACCAATAGGGCTACAAGTGCATACACAAGTCCGATTAAAAATCCGCCTACTAATGCAGAGCCAACTCCGCTGCTTTCATTTAATAAGGTGATAGGATAGATGAAGGCAAAGGATGAACCAAGATAGGCTGGTATTTGCCCTTTCGTAATCAAGATATAAACCAGTGTACCAATACCGCTTGTTAGTAAGGCAATTCCCGGATCAAGACCGGTTAAAATCGGTACTAGAATGGTCGAGCCAAACATGGCAAATAAATGCTGCAAACTTAATATAAGCCATTGCTTCGGAGTTGGTTTCTCATTGACATCGTATCTAATTTGAGGATTGGTTACTGTTTCTGATGAAGTCATAATTGTTGCCTCCCTGAAGAAATAATGAGTTTCGAAGGGAGATGATTCTAAAGCATTGGTTTAGAATCATTTTCTCCCCCTTTTCAGCCTCACTGGACTGAATTTAAAAAGGAATTATTTATTCGAAAATGGAGACTTGTTCACCGTCATCCATTTCTTTTAATTTGACGACAATTTTTTCATTTTTGGCGGTAGGAATATTTTTTCCTACATAATCAGCACGGATTGGAAGCTCCCTATGCCCTCTGTCGATCAGGACAGCTAATTGAATTTGAGCAGGCCTGCCGATGTCTACAAGAGCATCCAAGGCTGCTCTTACTGTTCTGCCCGTGTATAAAACATCATCGACGAGAATGACCTTTTTATCCTTCAAGCTAAAAGGAACATCTGACCCATTTACAAGTGGCTCTCCACTCTTTGTCTTTGTACTTAAGTCGTCCCGGTACAGGGTGATATCCAGTTCACCAACCGGAATATCCGCTCCTTCAATTTCATAAATTCTTTGTTGCAGGCGCTTCGCGAGAAAAATACCGCGGGTGCGTATACCGATTAATACACAGTCACCAACACCTTTATTTTTCTCGATGATTTCATGCGCAATTCTCGTTAATGCTCTTGAGATTGCCTTCTCATCAAGTAAGGTTGCTTTCTCTAACATTTGATCATTCCTTTCCTAAAAAACTAAAAAATCCTTTTGCCGTGTGGGCAAAAGGATATAATGAACCATAGAAAAATAGATAGACTTTCTCCATATGTTTATCACGTACCTTCTCAGCCTCACAGGACTGTATTAAAGGACCTTATTAAGTTGTTTCTATATTACTTTAGGATTGAACCCCTTGTCAACAGTCAATTCTTAAAGTTTCTAAAAAATCGACAAAATAGGATGGTAAAGGTGCCTCAAATTCCAAATATTCTTCTGTTCGCGGATGAACAAATCCAAGTACGGCTGCATGCAAGGCCTGTCCATTTAAATCCGGTGTTTTTCTTGGACCATATTTTGGATCTCCGGCAAGCGGATAACCAATATATTTCATATGGACACGGATTTGATGTGTACGTCCAGTTTCAAGCTGGCATTCAATAAAGCTGAAATCCTTAAATCTTTCCAGAACATGAAAATGAGTAACAGCATGGCGTGAATTTTCATCTGTTACCGTCATGCTTTGGCGGTCACGTTTATCACGGCCAATTGGCGCATCTACCGTACCTGCATCATGTGGAATGATACCGTGTACAAGTGCCTTATACTTCCGTGTAACTGTTTTTTCCGTTAATTGTTTAACTAATTTCTCATGCGCCATATCATTTTTGGCTACCATGAGCAATCCCGAAGTGTCCTTGTCGATACGGTGTACAATTCCCGGTCGCATAATTCCATTGATTCCAGATAAATCCTTACAATGGTACATCAAGGCATTCACCAATGTTCCTGATCCATGTCCCGCCGCCGGATGTACAACCATACCTTTTGGTTTATTCACCACGATGACATCAGCATCTTCGTAGTAAATATCAAGAGGAATATTCTCAGCCACTACATCAAGTTCCTCTGGCTCTGATGGTGTGATTTCAATCGTGTCGCCTGGCTGGCATTTATAGTTCGCTTTTATTTGATTTCCATTAACCAGGATGTTACCTTCTTTAATCCATTGCTGGATTTGAGAACGTGACCATTCTTCATTTAATACGGAAAGGACTTTATCAAGCCTTGCACCTTTATGTTCTTCTGTTACGTTCAGTTTTTGACTATCCATTATTTAACTCCTTAGCTCTTTTTTCCTCCAAAAACATAGCAATCACCAATAATCCAACTCCTATACAAAGAGCAGAATCAGCTATATTAAAGACAGGAAAACTATATGAGAATATATACGTATGCACAAAATCTACTACTTCATTACGGAAAATCCGATCGATAAAATTACCAATAGCTCCTCCAAGGATAAGTCCAAGGGATACTCCCGTCAACTTATCGGCACTGTATTTCTTTATGTAATAAACTATCCCAATAATAACCGCGGTTGTTACGATATAGAAAAACCACATTTGCCCTTGAAGAATCCCCCAGGCCGCCCCGCGGTTTCTGTGAGAGGTAATATACAAAAAGTTTTCAATAACCGGTATGCTTTCCCCATAAGTCATATACTTAACAACTAGCCATTTGGTGAATTGGTCGATTAGAATGATCAGTAATGCAATCACATAATAAATAGATACCATTCATGTGCCCCCTACCTGATTAGAATATCCATTTCGTAAAAAAAAGTGTAGCCTATCTTACAAATGATGAGAACTTCTACAAAAATACAGGCCCTTTCGAGATGATGAAAGGGCCTATGTGAGAACTGAGCTCCTGAGTGTATATCGCTTGTTTTTAGTCCATGGATTATTCCCTAGTCAGTCATAAATCCATAACTGCACAAGCACTTATCCTTCATACTTAAGGGGAATCAGATAAGTATGGCTTTCTTGGTCACGCTGATTAGTCTACAGCCTACCTTTACTCCTGAATGATTAAACCCATTTATCCAAGTTCCGGATATTCCTGATCGACCACTGTGGAGCAGCGTTCACATAAAGTTGGATGCTTCTCAACCGTACCAACTTCTTCACTGATATTCCAGCAACGTTCACAAGTCTCTCCAGTTGCTTTCGTTACGACAATAGCCGCATGTTCTAATTTAATAGCTTCTTCTGGTGCATCATAAATGGAGCCGGCCACTTCCACTTCAGATACAATAAATAATTGTTCAAGTCTTTCTTCAATGCCCTCAAGCAATTCTTTTGTTTCTTCATTTACATACAAGGCTACTTTTGCATTTAATGATTTACCAATCACCTTTGCATTCCTTGCTTCTTCAAGTGCTTTAAGAACATCATCACGTACATCCATAAAATGATCCCATTTCGCTTTAACAGCTGTACTGTTTGCATAGTTTTCTTCAGCTGGCATATCTGTTAATTGTACGCTCATCGCTTCTTTATCCTCGATAAAACTCCATACTTCATCAGCTGTATGCGGAAGAATCGGTGCAATCAATTTAACTAATTTCATAACACATTCATGCAATACAGTTTGGATGGCACGTCTTTCTTTACCATTCTCTGCATCACAGTAAAGAATATCTTTTGCATAATCAAGATAGAAGGAACTTAAATCCTGTGTACAGAAATTATTAATGCCATTATAGATATCGGCAAATTGATAATTGTCATAGGATTGTTTAACTTGACGGACCAAGTCATTTAATTTAATCAGCATATATTGGTCTACTTCACGTAGATTTTCGTAAGAAACGGAATCGCGCTCCGCATTGAAGCCGCTCAGATTACCAAGCAGGAATCTGAATGTGTTGCGGATTTTACGATACACTTCAGATACTTGTTTCAGGATATTATCGGATACCCGCACATCAGCTTGGTAATCAACACTTGCCACCCATAAACGAAGAATATCAGCGCCCATTTGGTTGATAACTTTTAATGGATCAATTGTGTTGCCCAAGGACTTACTCATTTTGCGGCCTTCTCCATCAAGGGTAAAGCCATGGCTTAATACTTCCTTGTAAGGAGCTTCACCAGAAGCAGCAACAGATGTGATCAAGGAAGAGTTAAACCAACCTCTGTATTGGTCAGAACCTTCAAGGTATAAGTCTGCCGGTCTTCTCAACTCTTCTCTTGCTTCAAGGACAGATTGATGAGAGGATCCGGAGTCAAACCATACATCCATAATATCTGTTTCTTTTGTAAATTGACCATTTGGACTTCCTTCATGTGTAAATCCTTCCGGAAGAAGATCTTTTGCTTCTCTTTCAAACCAAACAGTGGATCCATATTTACCGAATAAATCAGATACATGTTTAATCGTTTCATCCGTAATAATGGCTTCCCCATTTTCTGCATAGAACACTGGAATTGGTACGCCCCATGCACGCTGACGGGAAATACACCAGTCTCCGCGGTCACGAATCATGTTATATAATCTGGTTTCTCCCCAAGCGGGAACCCATTTAGTTTCTTTAACTTTGTCTAATAATTCTTCACGAATATCAGCTACTGATGCAAACCATTGGTCCGTTGCACGGAAAATGGTTGGTTTTTTTGTTCTCCAATCATGCGGATAGGAGTGGGTAATGAAATCAAGCTTTAACAGGGCCCCAACTTCCTCAAGCTTATCTGTGATTTCTTTATTGGCTTTATCATAGAATAACCCTTCAAATCCTGGAGCTTCAGAAGTCATATGTCCTTTTCCATCTACTGGACAGAGTACACCAAGATTGTATTTTTGACCTACGATAAAGTCATCTTCACCATGTCCTGGAGCAGTATGAACACAGCCTGTACCTGCATCAGTTGTTACATGCTCTCCTAAAATAACCAGTGAGTCACGGTCATACAATGGATGTTTAGTGACTACATATTCCAGTTCAGCACCCTTAACAGTCTTCTCAACCTCAGCATTCTCCCATCCAAGTGTTTCTTTAACGGAAGGCAATAATGTTTCAGCCACAATATATTTTGTACCATCCACATTCACAAGTACATAATCAAGGCGTGGGTGAACAGCAATTCCCAGGTTAGCTGGAATGGTCCAAGGTGTCGTTGTCCAAATAATGAACTTCGCTCCCTCTTCCACTGCTCCTTTGCCGTCCTTCACATCAAATGCAACAAAGATAGATGCTGATTTTTTGTCGTGGTATTCGATTTCCGCTTCAGCTAGTGCAGATTCACTGGAAGGAGACCAATAAACCGGTTTTAATCCTTTATAGATATAGCCTTTTTTCGCCATATCACCGAAAACTTTGATTTGCTCAGCTTCATATTCAGGTTTCAGTGTGATGTAAGGATTTTCCCAGTCCCCTCTTACGCCTAAACGTTTAAATTGAGTGCGCTGTTGATCAATTTGTGTATAAGCATATTCCTCACAAAGTTTACGGAATTCAGCGATTGTCATTTCCTTACGATTTACTTTTTTGTTTTTTGTTAGAGCTGTTTCAATTGGTAAACCATGAGTATCCCAACCTGGTACATATGGTGCATTATAACCATTCATAGATTTAAAGCGAACAATAAAATCCTTTAAGATTTTGTTCATCGCATGCCCGATATGGATGTTTCCGTTCGCATAAGGAGGTCCGTCATGCAGCACAAATTTAGGAAGGTCCTTTGTGCGCTCCTGTACTAATTTGTAAATATCTTTTTCTTCCCAACCTGCTTGAACTTCCGGTTCTCTTTTCGGTAAATTCCCACGCATTGGAAATTCTGTTTTAGGCATCAATAATGTGTCTTTAAATTCCATTCCATTCACTCCTTAAACTTCCGTTAAACTATGTTCATAAATAAATACAAAAAAGCCTTCTCATCCCGGTAAAGGGACGAAAAGGCTATATTTCCGCGGTACCACCCTTTTAGAATATTGCCTAACAATATTCCTCTTGGTATTCGTAACGTGAATGACTCGCCGCTATTTACTGCCAGCATACTGGGTTCAAAAGCAGACTCAGGGATGATCTTCCAACCAGATTCTTTTACCGGACTCCCACCTTCACCGGCTCGCTACAAAAAGTATGATCTGATGTACTGTTCCCGTCTTCGTTTTATCATTTTTGAATAGATTTGTTAAAATATTATATTCAATAACTTATGATAAAGTCAAGACCTTACATTTCTTCTTCATTCAGGTCGATATCAAATTCAGTGGCATCCACGTCATATTTAAGAAGTTTATCCCAATCTTCACTGTTTAATAAATCAAGCTGGGCTTCAACTAGCATTTTAAAACGCATTCTGAATACTTTAGATTGCTTTTTAAGGTCTTCAATTTCAATAGCAATTTTCCTTGCTTTAGATAATGCCTCATTGACAATTCGGTCAGCATTTTTTTCCGCTTCCTTCATAATCAATTTAGCCTCTTTTTGAGAATTACGTTTGACATCTTCTCCGGCTTCCTGAGCAATGACGATTGATTTATTCAA
>JAZUQD010000242.1:0-1639 GCA_045605505.1 Pradoshia sp. | reverse complement strand
CCCACGCAAAAACCGTGGTAAAATAAGGAAAAACGGCAATTTTTCAAGTCATATAAAACAGTTAAGCCTCCCTATGACCGAAAGTCATAGAGAGGCTTTTTTATGCTTCGAAACAGCGCAGGCTGGAACCGTTCGATAAATCGGAAGTTGATTACACCGGTGTTCCTACTTCGATTAAGTTGCCATCTAAATCGTAGAATCTGACCACCTTTTGTCCCCAGCTGTGTGTCATCAGGTGATTGACATATTCGATTTCAGGGTAAAGTGTTTCAAGACGCTCTACAAATTGCTCTATATTGGGCTCTTCAAAATACAACTCAGACTGATTACTGTTTGGAATAACACTTCTTTTTGTGAATTGTTCCCAGTATCCCAATTCCTGTAAATATATATTATTCGTCAATACCATATTCCCATCGTTGTCTTGAAGAAGCTGAAATCCAAACATATCACTATAGAACTTTAACGCACGGTTACAATCTTTAACAACAATAAGTGTTCCTTTGTATTTCATATACGTTCTCCTCGTCAAATTCAAATTTATATAACTCATTATATAGTACCCCAAAAATTTTCACAACAACATTTCTTTGACAGTTTTATAGCCCCTCCAACCAATCTCCCTCCTCTAACTCCACACAAAAAATGCCCTATATAAGCCACTTAAACTGACATAGAGCATCTCATTTTTCCAACTCAACTATTCAATTTCTCAACTCGTTATAAAAGTCACACTATCTTCCCTAATTATCCTGCATATTAGCCAATTTTTTGGCTTGATCGGGTGCTATGTGCATACGTTGCTTAAAGATAGGGTGTGTGCATACATTGCTTTGCAAAATTTGAGGCTGTACGCATACGTTGCTTTTTGTAGGGGCTGTGTACATATGTGGCAATAGTTTTACAGTACACTCACACGGAAAAGCCACAAGCTACACATGTGCGTCATTGGTTCTGCTTTTGTTCGTATTCTTCTTTTGCCATATTCACGGCAAATACATAAGTATCTGTATCAATTAGATTTTCTTCAAATAACTTATTTAGGAAGAATCGGACCATTACATAGCTACTGACTAATCCCTTGTTATTACTGGATTCCATGTCTTACCACATCTCCTTCTATCTTAAAGTGTGTGGTATGTTAGCATGAAAACTTCACTATTTCAACTCAAAAATCAGGTGAATTTCGATATAAATACGCATATTTATGCGCGCTTTCGAACTTGTGTTCGCACCCGGTTTATGATATAATAATTTTAGTAGCAACATTGCTACTAGGCAATCGTGTTACAGGGTGGTTGACCTTCATTCTACATAGAATGGAGGTGATGCTTATGAAGAAATTTGACTTCAAAGATTTAATGTCTTTTGGTATGTTTCTCTTAGCTTTGCTGACATTCATTTATTTGATTTGTCACTAATATAACAAAACCTTCCCTGTACTTTGACCGAGTCTGGGAAGGCTTTGTCTTTCATTCTTGGTCAACCACTCTGTGGCGATTGCCTTTTCTAATTATATTATAGCAAAATATTGGTGTTTTACAACCCTAATTTATCTTTTCATTTATTAGAAATTAAATTTGACTAATTGCCATGTACCTATAAAGGGCGTTTCTTCGTTAGCTTCAAATTTTCATCT
>JAZUQD010000241.1:0-2846 GCA_045605505.1 Pradoshia sp. | reverse complement strand
TTGCTGTAACACTATGCCAACACTGTACGAACTCTCCATAATTTCTCTTCCATAGGCCCCCATAACGGTTGTCATGGCAGGGTTCATATAGAGCATGGTCAGTTTTTTCACCATATTCTCCATATCCTCTTGTTCCACAATCCAGCCGTTTTGGCAGTCTTGAATTAGTTCATTATGGCCCCGGTTTCGAGTCGCAATAACGGGCAATCCACAAGCCATTCCTTCCATTACATTAACCGGCAACCCTTCACGGCGGCTTGCTGAAACAACAACATCACAAATGGGTAAAAGCCTATCTATATCATTTCTGAAACCAAGGAATTCCACGTGTTTCGAGATTTTCAATTGATTTGCCAGTGTTCGACATTCTTCAAGCAATTCTCCTTCACCTGCAAGCAGGAGCTTTACATTTGGAACGTAATCTAGTAAATGGGCCACCGTACGAATCAAAAACTGGTGATTTTTATTTCGGTTGAATTCAGCTGCATAAAATAGAAGATAATCATCCGCCAAATATCCGAAATTCTGTCGTCTGTCTAATTTATCTGCCTTCCCGATCGGTCTAAATTTTTCAATATCAACACCGACCCCATTGATTTTCTCGATTCTCCCCGCATTAAACGGATGCTTTTGAAGTAGTCCAAAATCTTCTTCATTAATCGTAATCAGACAATCCGTATAGTTTGCGAGCCATTTCTCAATCGGATAGTAGACTAGCCAATTTACATAGGGCGCATGTTTATAAAAATGAAATCCATGTACGGTATAGAGTACATTGGTTCCTTTTTTCCTTGCCTTTCTGGCTGCCAGCCGGGCAAGTAACCCTCCCATTGGTGTGTGACAGTGAATGATGTCGTAGTTATCCTGATTCATTATCTTGGCAAGCTCAAGATAGGCAGCACGATTTTGGAGATGGAAAGGAGACCGATGCACTGGAATGGTGTACTTCTTATCCACATAAGGAAGTTGAAGATCCCCACCGGCAGCAACATGAACCATCCATCCCTGCTCCTTGAACCACTTCATAACCGGCTGATGAAAGGCTTTGAAATGATAGTCTACCGTGGCACAAAAAAGAATCGTTTTTGTCATCCCATCATCCCTCCATCACCAATCCGACAGTCCTTGCCCTTTGATCATCAGCCAACATAAATAATCGCTCTTTTAATTGCTCTGCGGTATACTTCGCATATTCCCATGCTTTTCTATATAACTTGAATACCATTGAAAAAAATAAACTAAGGAGGATGAACATGACTCCAAATAGCACGAAATCCTTTATTGCCGCCGTTATATACGCGTTTACCAGAAATATGCCGTAAAGAACAGCTGTCAGAATGATAAATGAATCCATTAGAGCGAATATCCAAAACCGCTGTTTATTAGTCATTGTTCTCCCCTCCTTCTTTGGTCCTGTTCGTAAAGCCCTTACCTATATGCCGCTCTCCCATATAAGTAAAGACTTTACTGGTCAGCTATGAAAAATTTGCGCCATTTACATTTTTTGAAAGCACGAACAATAAAAACGCTATAAAATCAAAAGGGCATCTAACCCGTCCTCACATCACCTCCCCGACGACTGGCGTCTAAGGCTATCACCCACAAGATGACCGAGTACCTCCATTGATAATGGTCAGGAGACATCACCACAGATATAAATCCCATTAAAAGCACGATTCATTCTATATAAAGAACAAATCAATCAAAAAAAATAGTTATCTATTTAAAACTCCGCCAATAATGGTTGCTTTCGCCATCTCCAACATTTTGCGAGCATGGGTTGCATCCTCTATGGAGGTACGGTCCTTTTGAATGACCAGCAATACACCATCACACATATGAGCCAGCAATTTAGTATCGGTTGCTTCTAAAATGGAGGCAGAATCAATAATGACCTTGTCATACTGTTCAGTAGCCTCATGTAAAATCTTATCCATCACGTCGGAGCCTAACAATCCTGCTTTTGGAACTGTCCCCCCACTTGTCAAAATTCCCAATGTCTCCAACCAATTAGGATAAACGGATTGCCCTAACGTCGTCTTCCCTATTAATAGATCAGCCAAGCCAATTGTATTACGGATTCTAAACAAGGAATGGATCGCCGGTTTACCTAAATTCGCATCAATCAGCAAAACCTTTTCTCCCTGCAATGCCATGGAGATTGCCAGATTAGAAGAAATGGTCGTTTTACCTTCTCCTTCTGATGGAGAGGTAACCAAAATAATGCGACAGTCAGCCCCCTTCTCTGAAAAATGAATATTTGTCTGAATTTCTCTAAACTCCTCAGAAATAAGCGTTCGTTTCACCGAAAATGGTAATATTCTTTTCTGTATCGATTTAAGAATTATTCTTCTGGTCATAATGGAAATTCCTCACCCCTGTGGGTAACCAAGACTTTTTGTCCGTTTATACCCGTTGGACTTCTCTTCACTCGATTAATCTTTGAAACTCTCCCGATCACCGGTATACCAATTAAGTTTTCCATATCTTCCGTACTGCGAATAGAATGATCCAGTGAATCCAGCAAAAAGGTAAAACCAATTCCCACAATCACTCCCAAACCAAATGCAGCAATAAGCAGCTTCGTATGGTCTTCATTGATGGGAGTTGAATTCTCCTTTGCCTCTGAAAGAAAATGAACATTATCAAAGTTAATAATAGAAGGCACTTCTTCTTTAAATATTCTTGCTGTTGTATTGGCAATATCTGCTGCCTGCCTGGGATCTTGATCAACCGCCCCAATATTGACAACCTGTGAATTATCAATACTCGTCACCGAAATTTTCTCTGCCAAATCTTCCGGACTCATGGAAAGACCCAGCTCCTGACCAACCTTCTCCATCACT
>JAZUQD010000240.1:0-2093 GCA_045605505.1 Pradoshia sp. | reverse complement strand
ACAAGTGTCTTCACGTTTCCTCCTGTTTATGTTAAAAATTAATGGAATAGGGAATAAATTAAGTAATTACGAAAGGGGTTTTACAGATTCCCTTCATTTTAAAACAACATGACTGGTATGAAAAGTAATTAATATTTGGATAAAAACCTTAGTTATCTATCTCTTGAGAGTCAGTCTAAAAAAGGAGGAAGCATTATGGATACCGGTACACATCTGGTAATGGGCATAGCACTTGGCGGATTAGCGACATTGGATTCACAAGTTGCCGCTCATACATCTACAGCAACTGCCGTTATGATTGGTACCATCCTTGGCTCACAGGCGCCTGATATTGATACGGTTCTCAAAATGAGAAATAATGCAGTATATATACGTAATCATCGTGGGAGAACACATTCTATCCCATTTGTAATCCTATGGCCTATTTTAATTACAGCACTTATTGCCTTCTTTATTCCAGAAGCAAATGTCTTGCATCTATGGCTATGGACCTTTTTAGCAGTATTTCTGCATGTGTTTGTTGATATATTCAATGCTTACGGAACACAAGCTATTAGCCCTCTATCATCTAGATGGGTTGCACTTGGAATTATTAATACCTTTGATCCCTTTATCTTTGGGATTCATATCGCTGGTCTTATATTGTGGGCTTTCGGCCTCGATCCAGGTCCTACATTCGTCGTGATCTATCTTATTATTATTGGTTATTATATAGCCCGGATTTATGAATCCAGAAGCTTAAAAGCTCGTATACGCATACTAATACCTGATGCACGACGCATCACACTATCACCAACTATGCGTTATCATAGTTGGAAGATAGCTGTTACCACACCTAATAAGTACTATGTAGGAGTCGCTGAAAACCGCGAAATTCAGTTTTATGATACATTTGAGCGGATGCCTTTACCAGAAAGTCCAATATTAGATGCTGCATTAAAAGATGTGAACCTATCCGCCTTTGTATCTTTTTCACCCGTATACCGATGGGAAATGGATTATCAGGATCAGATGCATATCGTTCGATTTATTGATTTACGTTACCGAAGTAAAGGACGCTATCCGTTTGTAGCAATTGTCCATTTAGATGACGACTTAAAAATCATTAACTCATTTACAGGATGGGTTTTTACAGAAGAAAAACTTCAAAAGAAATTAAATATGATCACTGGTTAATCAGGAATGCTTTCTCATGAATGAATGAGAACAATTTATGAATACTAATAAGGCATCTATTTCACAGTGAAAGGTGAGAGATACCTTGAGAAATAAAGCAAAAGGCTTTCCTTATGAACATGATAATAAATTGAATGGTGAACCTCGTGCCAAGCCTGAGTATGCATCAAAAAGAGCAGATGGCAGTACTAATACCCACCCCCAGGAGCGAATGCATGCTTCTGGAGAGCGAGATTCCGAATAAATACAAAAGAGCTTTCTTCAATAGCAGAAAGCTCTTTTTCTTCTTTAACTCAATTTTAAAAGTAAAGATATAGGTAGACCCTCTTCTTCACTTTGATGAAGTCGATACCCCCAAGCAAACACACCTTTTAAATAATCAACTTTAAAATATTCTCCCGGAGCACCATCTATACCGTAAATTTCACCAATTGGAAAATCTGTTGGATCTAATGTATAAGCCTTTGCCATAACAGCTCTCCTTTTGTGTACGGCAAATTCATTAACCATTCCCAGCTGTTCAGCTTTTCTTGCTTTTTCATTTAAATCCGCCATTGTTTGACGAAGTTCAAATTCTGTCATCTCACTGAATTTTTTCTCCTGCATGCCCTTTCTCCTCTCAATACACCTCAAAATCTCCATTATCAATTCTTTCTTTACCCAATCCTAAGAAACGATTAATTAAGTCCATATCAAATCCCTTTCTAAAGAGGGCAGCTTTCATTTTTTGATTATAGATCAAATCGTCTTGTGCAGCATATTTCCTGTGAAATTTAGAACCGATTTTTATAAGACTCTCCCATTCTGCATCCAAGTCATCCACAGCGATTCTTTCAGTCACCGATTTAGCAAGGCTCATTGAAAAACCTTTGCGTACAATAAATTGAATCGATTTCTGTCTTGCTTCTTTATTTGAG
>JAZUQD010000239.1:0-6613 GCA_045605505.1 Pradoshia sp. | reverse complement strand
CTGATACTGGATATGATTCTATCAATGATGATCAAGTTGCTAAACCTTTAGTCCGTTTATTGAATGCAATCGAGCTGGAAAGTGGTCTGCCTAAGACGATTATTTATTCGTTAAATGCGAAAGACAATGATGTTATTGCGGCGATCATAGGCAGCTTCCAAGGCGGAGGAGTTCCTGGGAAAATTCAATTTGGAACAGCATGGTGGTTTAACGATAATAAAACAGGTATGTTAGAACAAATGAAGTCACTCGCCAATTTAGGGTTATTTACGCGTTTTATCGGTATGCTGACAGATTCAAGGAGCTTTCTTTCTTATACCAGACATGAATATTTCAGAAGACTTGTTTGTTCATTGCTTGCTGATTGGGTTGAAAATGGTGAAGTACCAAATGACATGGAATTCTTAGGGGGTATTATTCAAGGGATTTCCTATAACAATGCAAAGGAGTATTTTCAATTTGAAAAAGTGGGGATATCAGCCGGGGACTATTAAATTCTAGTTTTTTTGATATGATGGATTGTAGGACTGATATTAAGAAGGACGGAATCAATGGTTACCATTAAAGATATCGCAAAAATAGCAAATGTTTCTCATACAACTGTATCAAGGGCGCTTAATGACAGCCCCTTAATTAAACCAGGTACAAAAAAGAAAATAATTGAGATTGCATCTCAGCTGAACTATACTCCAAACTATAACGCCAAAAGTCTTGTAAAGCAGAAGTCCTATACAATTGGACTTTTCCTGACAAGTCTTACAAATGGTACTTCTTCAAGTTTTTTTGTAGAAACTGTAAAAGGAGTCAATTCTGTAATTACTCAACATTATAATCTGTTTGTTAAAGGCATTGAAAATCTTGATGATTATACTACGATTCATCATAAGCGGTTTGACGGTATTATATTAATGAGCCAAAGTGATCATGATGATGATTTTATTGCCTATTTAAAAGAAAAAAAGATTCCTTGTGTGGTTCTGGGACGGGATATAGGAGATTCCAACCTTATGAACATTGTATCAAATGACCGGGAGGGTTCCTCACAAATCGTTAAGCATTTGATTCAACAGGGCCATCGGGACATTGCTATAGTTGAAGGGATTAAAGGATTTAAATCATCGATGGAGCGAAGAGAAGGATATTTGAATGCACTAAGTGATTATCATATTCCAATTAAAAATGAATATATTATTCAAGGAAACTATGATATGGAAAGTGGTTATCTAGCTTTGGAAAAGTTACTCACATTGGAACGCCCTCCGACAGCCATTTTTTGTTCAAATGATGATATGGCCATTGGTGCAATGAATGCGGCTTTTGCCAAAGGCTTGATGATACCAAAAGATATCTCGGTTGTTGGCTTTGATGATATCGAATTTGCCCAGTATACGAACCCATCTCTTACAACCGTGAAACGGCCGATTGAAAAAATTAGTTCACTGGGAGCAAAAAAGATGTTAGAAGTGTTGGAGATGGATGAAAATACGGAATTGCCAGGTGGGAAGATTTATGTCGAAACGGAACTTGTCATCAGACGTTCGGTTTCCCCTTTTAAAACATTCTAGCTGTTACTAGTCATTTGACTAGTAACATATTTTAATAAAATGTTAACGTGTGCATAAATGGGAGGAGTGACCCCGTGGAAAAGTTATCAAGAAGTTTAGTAAACGAAGCAAACCGGTATCCCGAAAAGGTTCTGCAATTTGGGGAAGGGAATTTTCTGAGAGCATTTGTTGATTGGCAGATCGATCTATTGAATAGGAACACTGATTTCAATGGAAGTGTAGTTGTGGTTCAACCGCGTGGCCAAGACATGGTGAAAAAAGTAAATGATCAAGATGGCTTGTACACCCTTTATTTACAAGGTGTAAAAGAAGGAAAGGCTGTAAAGGAGCATTCAATTATCAGCTCTGTCAGCAGAGGCTTAAACCTTTATACACAGTATGATGAGTATTTAAAACTAGCTGAAAACCCTGAAATGCGCTTTATCTTTTCGAATACAACCGAAGCTGGGATTGCATTTAATGAAAAAGATCAATTAGAGGACCGACCACAAAGTAGTTTCCCAGGTAAGTTAACTGCTTTCTTATATCGTCGCTATCAAACGTTCAATGGGGAAAAAGAAAAAGGGTTTATTATCATCCCGTGTGAGCTAATTGAGCGGAACGGAGAAAAGTTAAAAGAATTAGTGCTTCAATATGCTGCACTTTGGAAGCTTGAAGAAGGCTTTGTTCAGTGGATTGATAAGGCAAATACTTTTTGCGGGAGTCTTGTGGATCGAATTGTTCCAGGATATCCAGGAGATCGTATGGATGAGATTACGAAAGAGCTTGGATATAAGGATGATTTGGTTGTGGTTGGGGAGCAGTACCATTTGTGGGTGATAGAAGGTCCAGAATGGATCCGTGAGGAATTCCCAGTGCATAAGGTTGGTTTAAATACGTTGTTTGTCGAGGATATGACGCCTTACAGAACAAGAAAGGTTCGTATATTAAATGGGGCTCATACAGCACTGACACCGGTTGCCTATTTATATGGATTAGATACGGTAGCTGAAACAGTTGAGCATGAAGTGATGGGTCAATTTGTAAAAGAACTGATTTATGATGAAATTATTCCAACATTGGATCTCCCGCTAGAAGAATTGCACACTTTTGCAAATGCTGTTCTTGAACGATTCCAAAATCCATTTATTCAGCATTTCTTATTAAGTATATCGCTTAATTCAATGTCAAAATTTAAGACCAGAGATTTGCCAACTTTACTTGCATACTATAATCGTAAGCAGGAATTACCTGGAAAACTGATATTCTCTCTTGCTGCATTGATTTCATTTTATAAAGGAAAAAGAGAAGAAGAGGAAATCAAGTTATCTGATAATCAAGATATATTAGATTTATATAAGAAGCAATGGGTCCGCTTTAATGGAACATTGGAGAGTACTAACGCAATTGTTACCAATGTACTGGGATATGAAGAGCATTGGGAGATGGATTTAAACAAGATACCAGGTTTAACAGCTGCTGTTACAAGGGATCTTTATGAAATTGAAACAAATGGTATGAAGCAGGCAATTGTGGCCGTTTTTGAACGAAAGACAGCGAAATAAGGGGGAAAGACAATGTTAGACATCATTCATCTAAATGAAAATGATAATGTGATCGTCGCGTTAAAGGATTTAGAGGCTAGTCATAAGATTGTTGTTCAAGGGAAAGAAATCGAGGTAAAGGAAAGTATTAAAAGGGGACATAAAATCGCAGTCGAAAACATTGCTATTAATGAAAATATCATGAAGTATGGTTATCCAATCGGGCATGCTATCAAAGGGGTGTCCATTGGTGAACATGTCCATACGCACAATACGAAAACGAATCTGGAAGGGATTCAAGAGTATCAGTTCAATCAAAAACTCACCTCTAATCCCTATAAGCAGCAAAACTTAACCTTCAAGGGTTATAGAAGAAAAAATGGTGATGTCGGTATCCGTAATGAGCTCTGGATTGTACCAACGGTGGGTTGTGTCAATGGGATTGCGGAAAGAATGATTAAGCTTTTTGAAAAAGAAGTTGGAGATATAAGCCCATTCGAAAACATTCTCGTATTGAAACATAATTTTGGTTGCTCTCAGTTAGGAGACGACCATGAGAATACAAGGAAAATTTTGATGGATGCTGTGTTACACCCTAATGCCGGTGGTGTTTTAGTTTTGGGATTAGGCTGCGAAAATAATAATCTATATGAATTCAAGGAAGCTTTGGGAGAGTTTGACGAAGAGCGTGTCAAGTTTCTTAATTCACAGGAAGTCTCGGATGAAATTGAAGCAGGTGTGCAATTACTAAAAGAGATTTATGAGAAAGCTAAAGGCGACAAGCGTGAAGAGGTACCGTTATCAGAGCTGAAGATTGGGTTAAAATGCGGAGGGTCTGATGGATTATCTGGTATTACTGCTAATCCTCTCTTAGGAAGATTCTCAGATTTCCTTGTAGCTCAAGGAGGGACCACGGTTCTAACGGAAGTACCTGAAATGTTCGGTGCAGAAACTATTTTAATGGAGCGAGCTCAGAATTCAGAAGTGTTTGAAAAAACGGTTGGATTAATTAATGAATTCAAAGAATATTTTATGGAAAATAAACAACCAGTCTATGAAAATCCATCTCCCGGAAACAAGGATGGTGGAATTACTACATTAGAGGATAAGTCACTTGGATGTACGCAAAAAGCTGGTACCTCCACTATAGTGGATGTTCTGAAATACGGGGAAAGATTAGAGCATAAGGGTCTAAATCTATTAAGTGCACCCGGAAATGACCTGGTAGCCTCTTCAGCTTTGGCTTCTGCAGGTTGTCAGATGGTATTATTTACGACTGGGCGTGGTACTCCATTTGGATCCTTTGTACCTACGATGAAAATTTCCTCCAATACTGCTATTTATGAAAATAAGCCGCATTGGATTGATTATAATGCCGGAGTACTTCTGGAAGAGGAACCAGATATTGTTTTACAGGATTTTGCAGAGTATATTATTAAAGTTGCAAGTGGAGAACTGGTCAATAATGAGAAAAATGATTTTAGAGAAATTGCGATTTTTAAAACCGGCGTCACTTTATAAATGCGATCAATTAAATCAAAGAAAAAACGATAGGACGGTTCCTATCGTTTTCTTGTGGGTGCGGCCGACAGGGGTGTCCGTGGCGAAACGGAATCTGAAGGAAGTCGGAGGCAAATCTTTCCCATGTAACACGAACTGCATACAAGGCTAACTAAGTACATTAGTGTGAGAGGTCGGGGTTAATCACTCCTCCTAATCAATTCTTACTTTTAAAAAGTTCCGTAACCCTGTTTTCGCAGCCAACCGGCGCACACATTTGTCCATTGAGCTACATCTTGATCCTCTTTGGCAAGACCAAGTCCGTGTCTTCCTTGCTGAAAAATATGCAATTCATAAGGAATCTGTGCCTGGCTTAGCGCCTGTGCATACATAATACTATTTTCGACTGGAACTGATTGGTCATTCGCCGTATGCCATAGGAAGGTTGGGGGTGTTTCTTTGCTGACATTTCTTTGATGGGAGAGGAAATGTAGGTCCTTATCAGCAACTCCTTCACCAAGCAGGGAAGTAACAGATCCTTCGTGTGTGTATTCAAGCATGGATATGACCGGGTAGCAAAGAATGGAAATGTCAGGCTTAGATGATTCTTCATCAATTACATCCATTTTCTCATAGGCTGGATAATCAGCCAGATTCGAGAGACTTGCTGCTAGATGGCCGCCAGCCGAAAAGCCAAGAATACCAATTCTCTCTTTATCAATATTCCATACTTTTGCATGATAGCGGACAAAGCGCATGGCACGTTGAGCATCTGCCAGCGGTGCAGGGTGTTTAGCTGGAGAAACCCTGTAATCGAGTACGAAAGCGTTTATGCCAAGAGAATTGAGCCATCTTGCAACAGGTTCCCCCTCATGCTCAGCCCTCCGTTGATATCCACCGCCAGGGCAGATGATGATTCCTCCACCCTCCATTTCTTCTTTAACAAGGTAAGGTGTAAGGGTTGGTATTTCATCATTTATTATTTTTGTACCCGGCCATATCATATGTTTCATAAAAACTCCTCCATATCTGTCTTTTCTTCATTATATAAGAAATCTGGGTAGTATTTTAAGAATGAATGCTTACAGCGAGTTATACATTCAAATTTAATAAAATAAAAGTAGTGGGTGTCTAGGTCAGTTTAAAGTGGTTTGTCATATTATTCCAAATGGTGTTAAAGTTATAGTAGGAGGTGAAAGGGTGAAGAGGTTTAGTGTATGGTCGATGTCCTTGATAATTATAGGAATCGGATTAGTTAATGTAAGCGATAGAATGGAGAATCAGGTGGAGTTGGCTTTTCTTTTGGGAATTATTGCTTGTTTGGTTGGAATGATTTTTAGCTTTGTAGCAATTTCTAAGCAGGAAGAAGGGGTTTTGAAATTTCTGTCACTCTGTTCTTTTTTTATCGCGCTTTTTTGGATCAGTTGGTATGAGCCGTTTCAATTTGTTCGTGTTCTTACCTGGTTAAGAAACATTTCTTAGTAAAGGAAAGAGGGAAGAGATTTACATTCATTGAAAAAAGAGGCACTACATGTAGTAGTACCTCTAACTTAATTGAGAAAATGAGAATATAATTGAGAACGTAAAATAGGATTATATTATTCTATTAAACTTCTTCAGTTACTGTTAAACCAAGTCCTGCAGCTACAAGAGTTCCGTATTCTGGATCAGCTTTGTAGAAATGCTGAATTTGACGTTCGATAATTTCAGGAATAGATACACCTTGCATAGCACCAACGATGTTGTTAACTAAGTTAGCACGTTCTTCGCTGCTTAACAATCTATATAGGTCACCAGCTTGAGTGTAGAAATCATCTCTATCATAAGCAGTGCTTGCAGCATAACCTTCTACTTCAAAAGTAGCTTGTTGATCTTCAGGAGATTCTTTCGGTCCTCCAAAGCTGTTTGGCTCGTAATATACAGAAGAGCCGCCGTTAATGCTTGGGTTCATTTGTCCGTCACGTTGATAGTTATTCACTTCTGTTTTAGGACGGTTGACTGGCAAATGATTATGGTTTGCTCCCA
>JAZUQD010000238.1:0-3266 GCA_045605505.1 Pradoshia sp. | reverse complement strand
ACCCTCCAAAAATGGGGGAACTGATGCTTTTTTAATTTCTGTTTTCCGTTATTTTGAGCCGGAATGCACGCATTTTTGTGTATAATAGGAGTACTATCGACATAATTCTCCATTAAGAAATTATGATATTCATATAACGATCCGTTTGTTATAATCCTAAAAGTAAGATGATGTATGAAGAAGGTGGCAGTTATTAATAAGGTTGAAGTGAGAGTAAGGCAGTTTATTGAAGATATACAGCATCCTAACCAAAAGAAAAAGATAAATGTAAATGACTTGGAGAGTCAATTAAGAATACATATAGAAGACTATTTTGATATGGATGGGTATACATTGTTTTACGGTGTTATCGAGAGACTCGTAGAAGAGAATGTACTTACCCCTATTTTAAATAAACAAACAAATGGCCGTTATCCAGCGTTGCCATTATTTTATTGGGTTAATATCAAAAAGGAAATCACGAAATGGGATCGGCTTGAAATGCTTAAGCTAAATGACCAATTTGATTTTTCTTATTACGAAAGACATCCGGAATGGCAAACAGAAGAGGAATGGTCAAGAATTAAAAACCTCTATACTTTCTTGAAAAGCAGCCAATCCAGGCAAACAGTTTCCTTGGAAGAACGCAGTCTGGAGCTTTTCGGTCATGAAAAATTCCTAACTGACAATGAATTGTTTCCAGAAGGAAAAGGATTTTTACAAAGAATCGGTGTGTCCATGGACGACTTAAAAAGCACAAAGATGGGAGAACCTTTTGTTTTTTGGATGAAAACAGGTGTTCAGATGGCAGATATTAAACGTGTGTTGATTGTAGAAAATCTATCATTCTTCCATACATGCGTTCAGTTGCTAGAAGAAGACATTTTGGATTATGAACCGGATCTGATTATTTATGGTGAAGGCAAAAAGATTGAAAGAAGCTTCTCCTTTTTCTTTAAACTTTTCCCAGAGGATTCCTATTTATTTTATTATGCTGGTGACCTGGATGCAGAGGGCTATAGCATTTGTATGAGATTAATAGATAAATATCATGAATGCACGATTCAGCCGGCCTTAAAAATCTATCGAAAAATGCTAGAGTGCAGGGAACAGGCAAATCTGGAAACAGGACAGGTGCGTAATGAAGCGCACAGAGACCGATTCTTTGCCTGGTTTACGGAAGAGGAACAGGACAGCTTAATCGAGTTGTGGACTGCCAAAAAGCGAATTCCGCAGGAGGTATTAACGATTGAAACTTGGAGGCGATGGACGTGAATGAATCGTGGGAGGGCTTTGCCCAAAGGATGAAGCGATTAAATCCTTTGTTCGAACTGGGGAAAGGAATGGAAATCGGCGAATTGAAGCCCTATATCCAGACTATATTAATGCAAGTTCTATTGACCATTTTTTATCGTGAATTAAATGATGACGACGGTCGACGAAAAATGGATATTTTACATATGGTCGAGGATTGCATTAAACAAATGAAGCTAACAGCTGATGAAAAACAAGTAGAACGGATTACGAACGGTCTCCTCTTTCAGGGGAAGGAAGAATACAGCAAACCTTTTGAATCGTACTATTATGATGAAATCAGACAGGTTTGGGATACTCAAACCTTTCGTTATGTAACCATGGACGAACTGTATACAAACCTGGAAATGGGTGGATCGATTGTCTATAAATTAACCGATGTCGCACAGGAAATGATTTTTATGAGCCGGGAGATGGCAGAAGAGTTCTCGATTACGATCGAACAGCTTTATAGTATGCAGCTGATTAAAAATGGGAATTTCAAAAAAGCGACACGTAATCTTGATCATTTGATTTCCAGAGTGAATCGTTTGATGACGAAGGAATATACCTTTCAAAAAGAGATGGTCAACAACCCTAAGATTCTACTTTTGGAGCAAGAGCACCAAAGGGAGGAGAATCGTTGGGAGATTGAGGAGCAATTTGAAGAAGAGAAAAATCATTTCCGTACAATTTCCTCTATGATTGAAAAAGCAAAACGGACAGAAGAGAATGGCTTGGTTCAAAAGGAATTAATCGTTCTGCATGAGAAAATTGAACATACCAGACAGCTGCATGACCGATTTGCCAAATTAGTCATCCAAAACATTTCATATGAAATGAAGTTAAAAGCTGAAAACCCATCATTGTTCTGGGAAAACAGCCTTGTTTCATTCAGGGAGCATATTTATGAAAATTGGATCATGAAAGAGGGAATCAAGGATTTTGACATAGTCGAAAACATTATTGGACCTTTATTTTCCCCGAAAAATGAATTCGTTCTCCCGCTCGACTGGATTTGGATGGAACAAGAGCAGGCAAATGTTCTGCCAATAGAAGATACAACTGCGGATGAGGAAGAGGAAGAAGAGTTTACAAAGCGTGTGACAGACTGGTCTTCCATCATAAAAGCATGGAAAGATGTATTTGAACATTTACAGCAATTTGGAGAGTTTTCACTGGCTGATTTAGCGAATATGCCAATGGACGTACAGGACCAATGGTTTGAAGAAAGTGAAACACTTGATTTATGGATGTTATTTGATAAGAAACCTCTCAGAATCCTATCACCGATGCGAAAATTAGAGACGCTAACGGATGAACGTGAAATCCTTCTGCATCGAATCATGAATGAGTATCCACAATTTTTATCATTAGAAGGAAGTCAGATTTATACTGAATTTGACCATCGTTCAGCTCCTGTCATCTGGTATGGGACTAAAATGACACCATTTAAAATTTGTCTCCGGGAGGAGTAAGGCTAAATGAATACAGAAATCATAAAAAAAGCATCACACGTTTATTTTACATTACTAAAAGATAAAGTAATTGATGAAACGAGTGAGCATTTCCAAACCTACTATGAACCGGAAGTCAGACAGACTGTTTTATTACTGGCAGACGAATCCGGAACCTATATTATCGAATCACCAAAGCGAATCCATTTAGTTGTGCAGCCTGCAGGGTCTGTTTTCGCAACCAACTTTACCCATATGAAGGATAAGCATAAGCAAATAGAAAATAAGAAGTATTTCAATTTAATGAGTATCATTCTTATGGCTTTTCTGGCAATGGTGGATAAGAACCAGGCAGCCAGAATTCGGACGAAGCGTGAAGGAATTACGTTTTACGCTTTAGAACGCCACGTGAATGAGTTGATTACAAATTGGAATCGGATGTTAAAAGAAAATCCTTCATTTGGAGAAGAACAAGCCATTGATATGCCGGATATCGTGACCACTTGGGTCAATATGGTTGTTGAAGCGGATGATTTC
>JAZUQD010000237.1:0-6633 GCA_045605505.1 Pradoshia sp. | reverse complement strand
TATCCATTATTATCTTTGGATCTATTTCCATCCAAAACCGCCTTAAACTTAAAAAAAGACCACTGAATGGTCAGTGGTCTAGGCAGATAAAACTTTTCTTCCTTTACGACGACGAGCTGCAAGAACACGACGTCCGTTTTTAGTGCTCATACGGGCACGGAACCCATGAACTTTGCTGTGTTTACGTTTATTTGGTTGGTACGTTCTTTTCATATTAGTACACCTCCCTGAGGATTACAGTTAAAGACAGTCTTTACAATTATATAGATGAGGATACCAAATTGTCAACTCATACTTTGGAAACACCACATACACTCCTAAAAGTTCTCATTCATTTCATCATAATGACGAACGCATGAACATAAACTCAAATCCTTTTTATAAATTAAACTTGCCGTCTATGGATAGGTTGTGGATAATTAACTTAGTCAATTTTAACAATCCACACCCCTTTTCGACAGGTTTTGCACAAATCAACTTCTTGTGGAAAACTTTAATCCCCATTCACTGCTTCTTGTGGATAAACAACAAAAAACGTTGCAACTCCTGCGAATTTTTGATATCATATTTTTTGTTTTCATTCTTAATAACTTATCCACAGAAATAATTATCCACAGAGTGTTAATAACATGTGGATAGGATTTTGCACAGTATCGTATAACTTTGTCCACAGGGAGTGGATATTGTCGAAAACTTATAATCCCCATAATATTCCTTATGCATGGTTTTTTATATTTATACATTTCCTATTTTATATTGTTTTAATTCGAGTTTATGGTGGTTTGGCTGTCTTTGAAGGAGGATCGACGAGTGAAAAATATAGATGAACTATGGAAGCACTCATTATCAATATTAGAAAAGAAAATAAGCAAGCCAAGCTTTGAAACCTGGCTAAAATCAACAAAAGCTCATTCCTTAAAAAAGGATACACTCACTGTAGTGGCACCAAACGAATTTGCCCGCGATTGGCTGGAAGAACGTTATTCAGATGTAATAGGTGAGGTATTATACGAGATTACAGGTGAGCAATTGGAAGTTAAGTTCATTATTCCTCATAATCAAACGGAAGAAGAATACGATTTACCGGCTCCTGCTAAAAGGGTTAGAAGATCAGATGAAGAGCAACATGATATTCCATCAACCTTATTAATACCAAAGTATACGTTTGATACTTTTGTAATCGGGTCCGGAAACCGTTTTGCCCATGCTGCTTCTTTGGCGGTAGCTGAAGCTCCTGCTAAAGCATATAATCCATTATTTATTTATGGTGGAGTTGGGCTTGGCAAGACGCACTTAATGCATGCAATCGGCCACTATGTATTAGAGCACAACCCGTCAGCTAAGGTCGTTTATTTGTCTTCTGAGAAGTTTACAAATGAGTTTATTAACTCAATCAGGGACAATCGAGCTGAAGATTTCCGAAATAAGTATCGCAGTGTGGATGTACTGCTAATTGATGATATTCAATTCCTTGCTGGAAAAGAATCGACTCAGGAGGAATTTTTCCACACATTTAATGCGCTTCATGAGGAAAGTAAGCAAATCGTAATCTCAAGTGACCGCCCTCCGAAGGAGATTCCAACGCTTGAAGACCGGTTGCGATCTCGTTTCGAATGGGGTTTGATTACAGATATTACTCCTCCGGATCTAGAAACAAGAATTGCGATTTTGCGAAAAAAAGCAAAGGCTGAACGTTTGGATATTTCAAATGAAGTCATGATTTATATCGCAAATCAAATCGATTCAAATATTCGTGAGCTCGAAGGTGCACTCATACGGGTTGTAGCTTATTCTTCTTTAATAAATAAGGATATAAACGCTGATTTAGCCGCTGAAGCTCTGAAAGATATTATTCCTAATTCGAAACCAAAAATTATTTCTATTTCGGATATTCAGAAGGTGGTTGGAGAATACTTTAATATAAAATTAGATGACTTCAAAGCTAAAAAGCGGACAAAATCGATTGCTTTTCCAAGACAGATTGCTATGTATCTCTCCAGAGAAATGACAGACTATTCTCTTCCGAAGATTGGCGAAGAGTTTGGAGGACGCGATCATACAACCGTTATACATGCTCATGAAAAAATATCTAAGCTACTACAAAGCGATCCTCAGATGCAGGATCATATTAAAGAAATTACCTTAAAACTGAACAGTCACTAATCAACAAAGAAGTTATTAACTGTTGATAATCAATCAAGTTTCTATCAAGATTACTCACAGTCTGTCCACATGTGGATAGACTGTTTTTCAGTCAAAAAGTATAGTTATCCACATTTCCACAGGACCTACTATTACTTCTTCTTTTATTTTTATAAATAAATTAATAAATATGTATCTAAAATCAATCATCATTACTGGGAGGATTTCATATGAAAATTACGATTCAGCGTGACCGTCTGGTCCAAAGCGTAACGGATGTTCTAAAAGCCGTTTCAACTCGAACAACTATACCGATTCTTACTGGAATAAAAATTAAAGCCAATGAAGAAGGAGTCACCTTAACTGGAAGTGATTCTGATATTTCAATTGAATCTTTCATTCCAGCAGAAGAAGACGGTAATGAATTAGTTGAAGTAAAAGAATCTGGATCTATTGTTTTACCAGCCCGTTTCTTTGCTGATATCGTAAAAAAACTTCCTGAAAGCACAGTAGATTTGGAAGTATATGCACATTTACAAACAATTATTCGTTCAGGAAAAGCTGAATATAAACTAAATGGATTAAACGCTGAAGATTATCCACAGCTTCCTCAAATGGAAGAACAGCATATGTATTCCATGCCAATCGATTTGTTAAAAAATATCATTCGTCAAACAATCTTTGCAGTGTCCACCTCAGAAACACGCCCTGTGTTGACAGGTGTAAACTGGCGTATTGAAGATGGGCAACTTATCTGTATTGCAACAGACAGTCATCGACTGGCTATGAGAAAAACAGTGATTAATGGAAATGGTGACAGCTATAGTGTAGTAGTTCCTGGAAAAAGCTTAAGTGAACTAAGCAAAATTCTTGATGATACGGATGATGAAATCAAAATTATATTTACAGAAAATCAAGTTCTGTTTAAATCAAAGAATTTATTGTTCTTCTCAAGATTATTAGAAGGAAATTACCCTGACACTTCTCGATTAATTCCAAACGAGAGTAAAACAGATGTTAAAATCAATACTAAAGAACTGCTCCATGCCATTGATCGTGCATCTTTATTAGCACGAGAAAGCCGAAATAATGTTGTTAAGCTTTCCACGATTGAAGATTCTTATATTGAAATTTCCTCCCATACACCAGAAGTTGGAACGGTTACGGAAGAAATTGTTACTCAAATGATTGAAGGTGAGGAATTAAAAATCTCCTTTAGTGCGAAATATATGATGGATGCTTTAAAAGCATTGGATGTAACTGAAGTGACGATTAATTTTACCGGGGCCATGAGACCATTTGTTCTTAAAGGTGTAGAAGATGACAGCATGCTGCAGCTTATATTGCCTGTAAGAACATATTAATTTTATTGATCCAAAGAACCTGTTTGTAGATAAGCATCGAAACAGGTTCTTTTTGTGCAAAACCAAATTATTTAGTAAAATAAACTTTTAGAGACTTATACAGGTGGGATTTTATGATGGAATCAATACGTATTCAAACCGAGTATATAACCCTCGGACAATTTTTAAAATTAGCGAGTATCATCGACACTGGAGGAAGTGCAAAATGGTTTCTTTCAGAATATGAAGTATATGTGAATGGTGAACTGGATGTTCGCAGAGGCAAAAAACTCCGGGTTGGAGACCGTATTGAAATCCCGGACGTCGGTTCCTATATTATTACGGATTAAAGTAAAGGATCTGAGATATGTATCTTGAAAAGATTAGTCTTCAACATTACAGAAACTATGAAAATCTGACTGCAGAGTTTGAAAATAAAGTGAACGTTATACTGGGGGAGAATGCTCAGGGAAAAACAAACGTGATGGAAGCTATGTATGTATTGGCAATGGCTAAGTCTCACCGCACCTCAAATGATAAAGATCTTATTCTGTGGGATAAAGAATATGCTAGAATAGAGGGAAGAGTGCTAAAAACCAGAGGATCACTTCCTTTGGAACTGACTATTTCCAAAAAGGGGAAAAAGGCCAAAAGTAATCATATAGAGCAAAAGCGTTTAAGCCAGTATATTGGCAATATGAATGTCATTATGTTTGCTCCTGAGGATTTAAACCTTGTTAAGGGCAGCCCTTTAATCAGAAGACGATTTATAGATATGGAGATAGGACAAGTATCACCTGTTTATTTACATGACATTAACCAATACCAAAAAATTCTAAATCAGCGTAATGCATTTTTGAGACAAGTACAACTGAGTAAAAAATCAGATGATGCCATGCTTGCTGTTCTAAACGAACAATTCATTCATTATGCTGCAAGAATTCTTTTGAAGAGATTTGAGTTTCTTGAATTGCTTAAAAGTTGGGCAAAACCTATCCATAATGGTATTTCAAGAGGACTTGAAGTATTGGATATTCAATATAAACCATCCATAGAGGTATCAGAATCTATGGATTTGTCGAAAATAGTAGAAAGATTTCAGGAAAAATTTGATAAAATAGGTTCAAGAGAAAAAGAACGTGGCACAACCTTAATTGGTCCACACAGAGATGACCTGCAATTTTTCGTAAATGGACATGATGTTCAAACGTTTGGATCACAAGGGCAGCAAAGAACTACGGCATTGTCTTTGAAATTAGCTGAAATTGAACTGATCCATTCGGAAATTAATGAATATCCAATTCTTTTACTTGATGATGTTCTGTCTGAATTGGATGACTACAGACAATCTCATTTGCTGAATACCATTCAAGGTAAGGTACAAACATTTGTTACGACCACAAGTGTTGACGGAATAGATCATCGAACATTGAGAGAAGCTGCGACCTTTCAAGTGAAAAGCGGAACAATGTCCAGAGTGAAATGAGGTGGTTAGGATGTATCTTCATGTCGGAAACGATACTGTAATTAAAATCAGTGAACTAGTTACTGTACTTGATGCCAAGATGCTAACTGCTTCACCTGGTTTGCAAAAATTTTTAGATGAAAATAAGGTCATTGATCTGACAGAAGGTAATGCAAAATCAATTGTGGTTACCACACATCACATCTATCTCTCACCAATTGGATCAACTGCTTTGAAAAGAAAATCCGCAAAAATGTCTACGTTGTAACACAACCGATAAGATACGAAATAAAAGCATGAAAAGTGTAGGTGAAATGGTTTGACAATGGAGCAAAAAGAAATACAAAAAGAAGCCTATGATGAAAACCAGATACAAATACTTGAAGGGCTAGAAGCAGTACGTAAAAGACCCGGTATGTATATTGGTTCCACAAGTTCCAGAGGACTCCATCATTTGGTCTGGGAAATTGTTGATAACAGTATCGATGAAGCTTTGGCAGGATATTGTGATGAAATCAATGTATTCATCAATAAAGATAACAGTATTACGGTAAAGGATAACGGGCGTGGTATTCCTGTTGGTATACATGAAAAAGTAGGTCGTCCTGCAGTAGAGGTTATTATGACCACCTTACATGCCGGCGGTAAATTCGGCGGTGGAGGCTACAAGGTCTCAGGCGGTCTTCATGGTGTAGGGGCTTCAGTTGTTAATGCCCTTTCAACGGAATTGTCTGTTCAAGTAGAGCGTGAAGGAAAGATACATCTTCAACGATTTGAAAGAGGCGTACCAAAAGGTGAGCTTGAGATCTTAGGTGAGTCCGATCGTACTGGTACAACCATTACGTTTAAACCAGATGGTGAGATTTTTACGGAAACTCTTATTTATGAATATGAGATTCTCGCAGTTAGGTTAAGAGAATTAGCCTTCTTAAATCGTGGCATTAAGATTACGATTAAGGATGAACGTGAAGATGGAAAAGAAAATGAATATTACTATGAAGGCGGCATTAAATCCTATGTCGAACACCTCAACCGCACGAGAGAGGTACTTCATGAAGAGCCGATCTTTGTTGAAGGCTCAAGAGACGGTATTTCTGTCGAGATTGCTTTGCAATACAATGATAGTTTTACAAGTAATATTTATTCATTTGCCAACAACATTCATACCTATGAAGGTGGAACACACGAATCTGGATTTAAAACAGCCTTAACACGTGTAATCAATGATTATGCAAGGAAATATGGCATTTTCAAGGAAAATGATTTGAATTTAACCGGTGAAGATGTCCGTGAAGGCTTAACGGCGATTGTATCAATCAAACATCCGAATCCACAGTTTGAAGGACAAACGAAAACCAAACTTGGTAATTCTGAGGCACGGACAATCACAGATTCCGTTTTCTCTGAAAAAATGGAGAAATTTATGCTTGAAAATCCAAGTGTTGCAAGAAAAATTATTGATAAAGGTTTAATGGCAGCCAGAGCGAGAGCGGCGGCTAAGAAGGCTAGAGAGCTGACAAGAAGAAAGAGTGCATTGGAAATTTCCAATTTACCAGGGAAGTTAGCTGACTGTTCTTCAAAAGATCCATCCATCAGCGAGATTTATATCGTTGAGGGTGACTCTGCCGGTGGATCGGCAAAATCCGGCCGTGATCGTCACTTCCAAGCCATCTTGCCATTGCG
>JAZUQD010000236.1:0-1528 GCA_045605505.1 Pradoshia sp. | reverse complement strand
AGACTTGGCAATATCAATCCCATTATGGTTTTTACCCCATCTTCCTCCAAATCCAGAGGATACATACCCTGCTGCAGGGCGAATAAATTTACCGGAAATAGCGGCTGGAGCTGATACTGTTTGGCTGCTTCCACTTCCGCTGCTGCTTTCTGTACTAGCAGCCGCTTTTTGAGCTTCTGCTGCCTGACGATCTTTCTCTTGCTGAATCGCTTTTTTTACAGCTTCCGCTTGGCTCGCCAATAATTGATTTTCCTCTTCCAAGCTTAGTTTTTCTTCTTGAAGTTCAGCCTGTTCGGATTTTAAAATAGCCATCAATTTATTTTTTTCGACCTTTTGACCATCAAGCTTTTCGTTGATCGTTACCAGTTCTTTTTTCATGGCATTTAATTTGCTAAGTTTATCTTCGACTTCTTCTTTTTGGGTAACCAATTCAGCTTTATCTTTTTCCTGTTGGTCTAAGATATCTTTATCCGCTTCCATAATCGTGTTGACAGCACCAATACGTTCGATGAATTCGCCAAAACTGCTGGCTCCAAACACAACTTCCAGATAGTTTACTCCCCCACCATTTACCTGATAGGAACGAGCACGCTCTTTCAAGATTTCATTACGAGCTTCAATTCGTTCCTCAGTTTCTTTGATGCTTTCTTTCAAAGACGTAATTTTCTCTTGTGTAGTCGTAATCTGACTATTTTTCTCTTTAATCTTTTCTTGTGTTTCAGTTATCGATTTTTGTAATTTACTAAGTTCTGTTTTTACTTCAGCTTTTTGAGATTCAATTTGATTGATCTTACTGTTTGCGTCTGAAATATTGGATTCCACAGCTGATTTCTTTTCTTGGATGTTGTTCTTCTTCTGTTGTAAAGAATCAATAGATGCTGCCTGGACACTGCCACCAAATAGGCTGGCAAACCCCAACACAAAAACCGTGTTTAATGCAACAAGAGACTTCTTCACTGGACTTTCCCCTTTCATACCTAGGTAACGCACAATTGTCTTTTCTCTGTATGTAACCCCCTTGTGAAAGGGGGCGCAATTGTTTTAATAAAATTAGAATTATATTTTCAAAAACTTACGAACTGACATTAAGCTTCCCCAAACTCCGATCAAAGCCCCAAAAAGGACAATTAGGAGGGAAACCTGCCAAATAAACGGATTATAAGCAAGTAAATCCATATAATCAACGGTCAAGGCAGAGGCGAAATTGTCATAAAGGTATTTATAGCCTACTGCAATAAGTGTGATCGGAATAATAGACCCCATTATGCCAAGCCATAAACCTTCCAAGAAGAACGGCCAACGGATAAACCCATTTGTTGCACCGACTAATCTCATAATTTCAATTTCACGTCTTCTCGCAAAGATGGTTATTTTAATTGTATTGGAGATCAGGAACATCGCTGTAAATAGCAAAGCTACAATTAAGATAATTCCCACATTCCTGGACGTATCCACAATCGTAAACATCTTTTCTACGAAGCCTTGTCCATATTTAACAATCTCTACTGATTCCATTTTCTCTGCTTTT
>JAZUQD010000235.1:0-5327 GCA_045605505.1 Pradoshia sp. | reverse complement strand
ATGTGTCAGTAAAATGTCAGATAAACAGTAAATTATTTAAAATTTCTAATCGCTTATAAAAAATAAAAAGCTGCCCATTTCCATAGGCAGCTAGCTTTTAGTCTTTATTCCTTATTATAGTCGTCTCAGCACTTTGTAATCTGGCTTCTGGGCCTAGGAATTCGGGACATAAGCATAGCCTCTGCGGGGGAGGGCATCCCCCCTCCGTGCCTCTGTCTTATGCTCCTCATTCCTGGACAAGGCCCTTCAGCACTTGTTTAAGGCTAGGAGCTCAGGACTTTTTATATAAAGGTATTATAATGGTAAAGGTTGTTCCTTCTTTGCTGCTTTTTGTTAATACTAAATCACCATCCATGGCATTGGCCAGCATTCTACTGAATGGCAATCCCAATCCTAGACCACGGATTGTGTATTTTTTTTCTTCCCCACGATAAAAACGTTCAAATATTAAGTCTTGTTCAGCAAGAGGCACTCCGGTACCGCTGTCCTGCACATCAATAGCGGCAAAGTTCTCGTCACGCTTATAGACACGAACTTCTATCGTTCCCTCTCCCTGTATGGCCTGCTTGGCATTATTCATAAGATTAATGATAATTTGTTGCAAACGAAGTGGATCCGCCGATACTGTCATTTCTTCTTTAGGCAGTTTTACAGTTACCTTAACGGATTGATCCTCCTGTACAATTTCCCATTGATAGATCATTTCTTTTATGACTTCTCCAATTTGAACCGACTTTCTATTAACTGGGATTGCATTAGCTGTAAAAGAGTTAAACTCCAATAGGTCCCCCACCATTTTTTGCATACGAGTCGTTTCCTGCAAAGATATCGCCAGAAACTCTTTTGCTTCTTCCCCTGTTACAACGTCATCATTTACAGCCTGAAGTAAACCACTGATAGAAGTGACAGGCGTTTTTAATTCATGTGTAACGCCCGCCAGCAATTCTGCCCTCATTGCTTCCAGCTGCTCTAATTTAATCGCCATTTCTTTAAAGGAATGAACAAGATCATAAACTTCCTGTTCGTTTACCTCTTCAATAAGTTCAATATTATAATTACCTTTTTGAACCTGCTTAGCTGCCTCAGCTACATTCTCAATCGGCTTAACCAATCTTTTCGATAGAAAGTAAATCGCAACCCATCCGAGCAAGGCTAAACTTATAATCATAATCAAAAGTAATTTGTATTCTTGATCTACTGCAGTTAACTCATCCTCAGATTGCATAACTACAATCCAACCAATTACTGTATCATTCACAATCAGAGGCCGCTTAACCAGATAATAATCCATACCGCCTATATTGTTTAATTGTTTCACTTCATCCTCACTATTAAGCAGTGCAGGTGCAAATGAAGATACATTAAGGTGGTTACTTGAACGATTCTCTATTAGTATTTTTCCATTGACATCTGCTACATAAATAGATGGGTTTCCGCTAACCTCCAATAGTTTTTTCCGATTTGAGAAAACTTTGGGGTTCTGTTCTGGCAGGATGTCAGTCCCAACTGTCTGATCCAATATCCGCGCCGCCACTTCCTCAGCTAAATATTTATTAATATCCAGGTTCTTATTAAGAGTGGACTGCCTAATAATGATTCCTGTAACAAACCCTATAACAATAAGTCCAATAAACAGAGTAACCAGATACCTCGTCGTCCAGTATTTCAATAAACTGACACGTTTAGTTTGATGATTTTCCCTTTTCAGGTTCAATCTCCTTAAAAACTCCATTTGATTAATGTTTTTTTTCATAGACACTTAATTGATACCCCAATCCTCGCAGAGTTTTAATTTCTCCTTCAGATGAAGGCCAATTTTGCAGGGACTTTCTCAGCCTTTTGATGGACAAATCAACTGCCCGGTCACTACCTTCGTAATCCATTCCCCATACATGATCAATTAATTGATCCCTCGTAAATAGTTGATTTGGGTGCTGAGCCAGGAAAATAAGCAGAGAGAGATCGCGCGGAGTTAAGTCAAGCTCAACCCCATTTAATGTGATGGTATGAGCTTTCATATTAATGCATAAGGCACCAAACTGCTTCTTTTCCTTATCATCAATGACTTGTATGGATCTTCTTAAAACTGCCTGGACACGGGCAACTACTTCATCTCCAATGAAAGGTTTAGTGATATAGTCGTCGGCCCCATCATTCAAGCCTGCGAGCCTGTAATTGATATCGCCAAGTGCTGTGAGCATGATAACTGGGCATGTGCTTTTCGTACGAATTTCTTTTAATATATCCCACCCACTCATACCCGGGAGCATTACATCAAGCAAAACAAGATTTGGTTGAAACTCCTCAAATTTAGCAATGGCTTCTGCACCTGTAAATACCTGCTCAACTTCGTAGTTTACTTTCTTCAAGTATGCCTTTAAAACCTGGCTGATAGCCTTTTCATCTTCCACAATTAAAATCTTTTGCATCTAATGCTCACTCCTCTGAGTAAAAAGATAGGACAAAAATCCCCGAGTAACTCGGAGATTTTCATTAAAACGTAGATTTTCTTATTGGGGCAAATGTGCGCTTGTATTATTAACAATCGTTATTTCGCCTTTAGAAAGACGAATCGTTTGGTCTGCAATGTCAGCAATATGATGATCATGCGTTACGATAATGACACATTTGTTTTCCTCATGTGCCAGTTGCATAAATAACTTAATGATATCCTGAGCGGTATCCTCATCCAGATTTCCGGTCGGCTCATCCGCAACGATTAAATCGGACTTACAAGAAAGGGCTCGGGCAATGGAAACACGTTGCTGCTGTCCGCCACTCAATGTTAGTACCTTTTGCCCTGCCTGTTTTTCATCGATACCCACTTTTCTAAGCATCTCAAGTGCATACTGTTTTTTGTCCTTAACTTTATTGCCGGTAATCTCCATGGCTGTAATGACATTTTGTAAAGCTGTCATATAAGGTAATAAATTATAAGCCTGGAAAACAATTGATACATACTTATTTCGAAAGGTCGTGTATCCAATTTTTCTAATATCTTTACCTTCGTATAAGACCTGTCCGTCTTTCGGAGCATCCAACGCACTCGCCAACGCCAGCAGCGTGGTTTTGCCCGAACCGGATGGGCCGACTATAGCATAAAATAATCCCTTATTAAAAGATACATTAATTTTCTTTACTATATCATGCTGTTTATTATTATGTCTGTACCAATAACTTAAATCCTTAAACTCCAATAATGCGCTCATTTATATTCCTCCTAATCCTGTCTAGAAAGTATTGCCTTTGGCTGCAATCGAAGTATAGATAATGATGGAATCAATGTGGCCAGGATGGCAATCAGTAACCCAATACCGGTTAACACGCCAAGGTCGGAAGCCGTCACTTTAACATCTAGATCATCCACTTGAGCTGTTTCTGCCTGTACCTGATTCGCTCCTTCAGGACCGTTTCCTCCTCGATCCATTCCTGGACCCATGCCGCCTCCCATTTGCATTCCTTTACCGCCAAATGGATCATTGGTGGATTGTGTCTCCGTTTCAACTTGCTGGGATAATAATTGGTCACCAATTTTATCAGCTGCTAGATTACCCGTTACGGCAGATATACCAAGAGCAAACACAGCGATTATTAATATTTCAACAATAAATTGCCCAATCAGCTTGCTTTTCTTCTCACCAATAGCAAGCAGTACACCCATCTCATATTTGCGTTCCCGGATACCAAGCATGACAATCAATCCTAGAATGATAGCACCCGCGATGGTTACAAGATATACAACGTTCTTAGAGAAGGAGGCTACATTGTTAATCGGTTCAACCATCTGTTGATAGAGCTGGTCATTAGCATCCAATTTAAATACGTCCGTATCAATGGCTCCGGTCGCTTCCGCATCCTTAATAAAAGAATCCGTATCTGCTGGATCATTCATATAATAGACTGCACTTTCGATCGTATCCTCGTAATCTTCACCCTTCAATTCATTGACTAGTGTATATGGCACATATACTTTGTTATACGGATTCATAGCCGTAAAATTCATCATCCCTGAATCAGTTGATGTTGAAGAAGTTTTATAAATACCGATTATCTCAACTTCAACCGTTGTATCTTCATCTGTCGCAGAGGATATCTCTAATTGATCCCCGACAGCCAATTCATTTTCCTCAGCCAGTGTCTCTTCAATAATGGCTACCTTTTTAGTTAAATGATCTTCTGAAATATGAGTGCCTTCTACCATTTCGGCATCTCCATCCATAAACTCGCTTGTTGTATCTGTAAAGGCGACTCCTTGAAGACTAATATCAGTATCGGCCATGCTTGAACCGCCGCCTCCTCCAAATCCTGGACCTCGACCATTCTGGTTCGTTTCATTTGTTGTGCTTGTTGACTCTGTTTCTATTGGATCAAAATTTCCTGCTACTCCAAATGTAGTAGAATAGTAGTTATATCCTTTAATTTGTGACAAAGATAATAATTCATTCGCATCGTTAACCGCGACAGGCTCTTCCATCAATCTAACAGGTTCTCTATTTCCACTGTTTTCTTGATTTTCACGCTCCTGCCGTTGCTGTTCCATTAGTTTTTCACGATCTGCACTAAGTGTAACTTCACTGCCAAGACTCTGTTTTGCGAGCTCTGCTGATTTGTTTGCTGCTGTCTGAATGGAAAGACCTGATAACACAAGCACACAAATAGCAGTAAATATAACCAACTGTAAAATGCTCTTCCCTTTTCTGGCTTTTACACTTAAAAAAGCCCTTTTAATAAAATTCATCTTACTCATCCTCTCTGACAATCTATAACAGGTAAATAGTTCGAAAAGCTTTTCTATAAACAAACTATATGACCATAATGCGTCGGTAAAATGTCAGACAAAACATTTTTTAAGCCCGCTATATTACTCTGAAAGTCTTTACAATTGACGTTTGAAATGTTGATTTTGTACAGTTGAAAAGAACATAACTATTACGTAACCGCTTAATACATAAATCTGTGTTACATCCTGAGCACTTTTACTCTATTCAAGCATTTTGAGCGGTTTTAGAGGAGAAACGCATGGAAAATAAAAAAGTATTGCCCCTTTTATTCCTTGTCATGTTTTTAGTCATGGTTGGTTTCGGAATTATCATTCCGGTTCTTCCATTTTTAGCAGAAGAGGTTGGCGGCACGCCTACTCAACTGGGCTTTTTAATGGCAATCTATTCACTAATGCAATTAATCTTTGCTCCGATTTGGGGGAAGATATCGGATCGGATTGGCAGAAAACCAGTCATGTTAATCGGCATTTTGGGTCTGGCCTTATCGTTCTTCATCATGGCAGCAGCCGATTCATTGTGGGTCATGTTTGTAGCCCGTATCATTGG
>JAZUQD010000234.1:0-13783 GCA_045605505.1 Pradoshia sp. | reverse complement strand
CGAAAAAATGGAAGAGAACGGAACTTTCGAAGTCCTTCCTAAAAAAGAAGTTATTCAATTGAAAAAAGAACAAGAACGTCTTGAAAAATTCTTGGGCGGTATCAAGGATATGAAACAAATCCCTGATGCATTGTTCATCATCGACCCACGCAAAGAGCGTATTGCTGTTGCAGAAGCTCATAAATTGAACATTCCAATCGTAGGTATCGTTGATACTAACTGTGATCCGGATGAAATCGATTATGTAATCCCTGCAAACGATGATGCAATCCGTGCTGTTAAATTGCTTACTGGTAAAATGGCTGATGCTATTCTTGAAGGTAAACAAGGTGAAGAAACAGCTCCAGTTGCAGAAGAAGCAGTAGCTGAAGAAACTGTAGCAGCTGAAGAAGCAACTACAGTTGAAAATGCTTAATTGATTTTTTAAAGGTGATAAGAGGACAGTGCCTTTTATCACCTTTTTTTGAAATAAAATAGAGTGGTGTATATGGAATCGCACACTGCTACATACTGATTTTATCGGATTATATAAAGGAGGAAGACCAAATGGCTATTACTGCTCAAATGGTAAAAGAATTACGTGAAAAAACTGGTGCAGGTATGATGGACTGCAAAAAAGCGCTTCAAGAAACAAGTGGAGACATGGATAAAGCAATTGACTACCTTCGTGAAAAAGGTATCGCGAAAGCTGCTAAAAAAGGCGATCGTATCGCTGCAGAGGGTCTTACTTCTATCGTTGTAGAAGGAGATAAAGCAGTTATCCTTGAAGTGAATGCAGAAACAGATTTCGTTGCTAAAAACGAAGGTTTCCAAACTCTTGTTAAAGAATTGGCTGCTCATCTTTTAGCAAACACTCCAGCAACTGTTGAAGAGGCACATGCTCAAACTATGGAAAATGGCGCAACTGTTCAAGATCACATTAATGCTGCTATCGCTAAAATTGGTGAGCGTTTATCTCTTCGTCGTTTTGAAATCAAAACAAAACCTGAAAATGGTGCTTTCGGCGCTTACATCCACCAAGGTGGACGTATCAGTGTTCTAACTATTATTGAAGGTTCAACTGATGAAGCGGTAGCGAAAGATGTATCTATGCATATTGCTGCTCTTAACCCTAAATATGTATCTCGTGATCAAGTATCTGCAGACGAAGTTGAGCATGAGCGTCAAGTATTAACTCAACAAGCTCTTAATGAAGGTAAACCAGAAAAAATCGTTGCTAAAATGGTTGAAGGCCGTCTTGGTAAATACTTTGAAGAAGTATGTGTACTAGACCAAACTTTCGTTAAGAATCCAGATCAAAAAGTTGGTCAATTCGTACAAGCAAACGGTGCTTCCATCGTTGAATTCATTCGTTATGAAGTAGGAGAAGGTATCGAGAAGAAACAAGATAACTTCGCTGAAGAAGTAATGAATCAAATTAAGAAAGACTAATCCAAATTACAAATGTCTATAGCATAAAAATAGGGGACACGCTGTGTTCCCTATTTTTCAAAAGTACATTTTATTTGAAATAATGAGCAGAGATTTGGATATCGATTATATAGATTGCAAAAAGATCGATAACTAACAATGGTGGAGGTTACTATGAGCGGCGTAAAGTATAAAAGAGTTGTATTAAAGTTAAGTGGGGAAGCACTTGCCGGTGCTCAAGGATTTGGAATTGACCCAAAAATTATTTCTTCGGTTGCTAAACAAGTAAAAGAAGTTGCAGAGCTTGGTGTAGAAGTCGCAGTGGTAGTTGGCGGAGGAAATATTTGGCGCGGGAAAACAGGCAGTGAACTAGGTATGGACCGTGCAACGGCTGATTATATGGGAATGCTTGCTACAGTTATGAATTCTCTAGCGCTACAGGATAGTTTGGAGCAGCAGGGCATTGAGACTCGGGTGCAAACTTCGATTGAAATGAGACAAGTAGCTGAGCCTTATATCCGTCGCAGAGCAATCCGGCATTTAGAAAAAACCCGTGTAGTGATCTTTGCTGCAGGAACTGGAAATCCTTATTTCTCTACAGATACGACAGCAGCTTTACGGGCTGCCGAAATAGAAGCAGATGTTATTCTTATGGGTAAGAATAATGTTGACGGTGTTTATAATGCAGACCCTGTTAAAGATAGCAGTGCTGTAAAATATGATAAACTCTCTTATCTTGATTTAATTAAGGATGGTTTATCTGTAATGGACTCCACAGCATCATCCTTATGTATGGATAACGACATTCCACTAATTGTCTTCTCGATAATGGAAGAAGGAAATATTAAACGTGCCGTTATGGGTGAAACTATAGGTACTATCGTTAGGGGGAAATAATAATGGCAAATCAAGTTATTGCAAATACGAAAGAAAAAATGGATAAAGGAATTCAGGCATTCTCAAGAGAATTAGCCTCTATTCGTGCGGGTCGTGCAAGTGCTTCTCTTTTAGACAGACTAACTGTTAATTATTATGGTGCACCTACTCCTGTAAACCAACTTGGTTCAATCAGTGTGCCGGAAGCCCGTATGCTAGTTATTACACCTTATGATAAATCCATTCTTGGTGATATTGAAAAAGCCATTTTGAAATCTGATCTTGGTCTTAATCCGGTAAACGATGGTAACATCATTCGTTTAAGTGTTCCTGCACTTACCGAAGAACGCCGTCGTGATCTTGTTAAACAAGTGAAAAAAGAAGCTGAGGAAGCAAAAGTGGCTATTCGTAATGTACGCCGTGATGGAAATGATGATCTTAAAAAGTTAGAGAAAAACGGAGAAATTACAGAAGATGCATTGCGTGGATTCTCTGATGATGTTCAAAAAATGACTGATGATCACATTGCTAAAATTGATCAGCTTGCTAAAGACAAAGAAAAGGAAATCATGGAAGTTTGATTTTATATCAAAAAACCCCTTTAGCCTAAAGGGGTTTTTTTGTTACATTTTGTATGTTGTACAACGAGAATCAGTAACTTCGGTATTCTATTCCTTCTCTGCCACAACGTATGCTTTGTAAAAATAATAAAAGAATTAATGGGCTCCTTTCAGATTTTAAAAGGTAACCTATAAAGGATTCATTGATTCTAGATAAACAAACTTATAAACAGAAATGTTTGTCGCATTTAATTGTGGTATGATAGGTTATGGAATTTATACCAAGGTAGAATGATGAAAGATATACATAAGCAGGGATGATCAATTCCTTTTGGAGGAAATAAAATGTTTGGATGGAAGAAAGAGAAAAAAGGGAAACAGCGTTCTATATCAGAAAGAATAGAAAAGGTTAAACAAAATAATATACCAAACCATATTGCCATTATTATGGATGGGAATGGCCGATGGGCGCGGAAAAGAGCACTGCCAAGAGTTGCCGGACATCATGAGGGAATGAAAGTCGTGCGTAGAACGACTAAATTGGCTAATCAATTGGGCGTAAAGGTATTAACCGTATATGCCTTTTCAACTGAAAATTGGAAAAGGCCGAAAGATGAAGTCGATTACTTGTTAAAATTACCAGAAGAATTTTTAGGCACTTTTTTACCGGAATTAATAGAAGAAAATGTTAAGGTTCAAATTATGGGTGATCAAAAAAGACTTCCTTTGCATACTGTCAATGCAGTAACTACAGCATTGGAAAAAACAAAAGATAATGATGGCCTCATTTTAAACTTTGCCCTTAATTATGGCAGCCGTGCAGAAATTCTGGAGGGAGTAAGGAAAGCCGCAGCTGATCTGAAAGATGGTGTCTTGGATGAAAATGAGCTGACAGAAGAACGATTTTCAGAGTACTTGATGACTAATCAGCTGATGGATCCGGATTTATTAATTAGAACAAGCGGCGAAATTCGCCTGAGCAACTTTATGCTTTGGCAATTAGCCTATACGGAATTTTATTTCACGGATGTTTTATGGCCAGATTTTAATGATCATGAGCTGCTGGATGCGATTGAAGAATTCCAGGGAAGATCAAGAAGATATGGTGGCGTATAAATAGGAAGGCGAGGATCTTAGGGTGAAACAAAGAATCATTACTGCAGTTATAGCACTAGCTTTATTTTTACCGATATTGATATATGGAAATATCCCATTTCTTTTTTTGATGTATGCGATGGCAACTATTGGGCTATATGAATTACTTAAGATGAAAGAGATGCCATTAATGACGATATCCTCTCTGCTATCGTTTATACTAGTATGGGTTCTATTGATTCCTGATAGATATAGCCATATTTTTGATATGATTCAGTATGAGAAAATGGATATTGTCATTATTGTTGCCTTATTGTTGTTGATCATCACTGTAATTTCAAAAAATGTATTTACCTTTGATGATGCGGCTTTTCTCATGTTGTCGTCTCTTTACATAGGTGTTGCTTTTTATTACTTTTTTGCTACAAGGGATGCAAGTAATGGTCTCGTAACATTACTTTTTGTTCTAGTTACGATATGGGTTACAGATTCAGGCGCCTACTTTGTAGGACGCTCTTTAGGGAAACGAAAGCTTTGGCCGGAAATTAGTCCAAATAAAACGGTGGAAGGATTTCTTGGAGGAATCGGAAGTGCAATTGTTGTTGCAATTTTGTTCTATTTCTTCTCTAATTTGGACTACAATATAAGTAAGTTGATTATTATGGCATTGTTAATCTCGATTTTCGGACAGCTGGGGGATCTTGTACAATCTGCATATAAAAGGCATTATGGTGTTAAAGATTCGGGTAATATCTTACCGGGACATGGAGGAATTTTGGATAGGTTTGACAGTATGATTTTCATTCTTCCCATTTTGCATTTCTTCATTTTTTAATTAATAACCATACAACTTTTGGGGAGGAGCATTAGTTTGAAAAAGATCAATTTATTAGGCGCTACAGGCTCGATTGGTATGCAAACAATCGATATTGTACGTAATCATCCAGAGGAATTTAAGTTAACAGCCATTGCAGGCGGGAGAAATATGGATGGAATCCGTAAAATCACTCAGGAATTCCAACCAGAATTAATTTGTGTACAGTTAAAAGAAGATGCGGAAAGATTGAAAACAGAATTTCCAACTAAAAAAATTGTATACGGGCATGATGGGTTAATAGAGGCTGCTACTTATGTAAATGGAGATATTGTGGTTAATGCTGTGATGGGAAGTATTGGTTTAATTCCGACCATGCAAGCGATGGAAGCGGGCAAGCAAATTGCTCTAGCCAATAAGGAAACGTTGGTGACAGCTGGACATCTTGTTATGGAGGCTGCTGAAAAGTATAATACGCCCATTTTGCCGGTGGACAGTGAGCATTCTGCTATATTCCAGGCATTACAGGGAGAGCAGACTAAAAATATCGAGCGCCTGATTATTACAGCATCTGGAGGAAGTTTCAGAGATCGGACAAGGGATGAATTAAAAAATGTTACGGTAGAAGATGCCCTGAATCATCCAAACTGGTCTATGGGTGCAAAAATTACAATAGATTCCGCTACGATGATGAATAAAGGACTTGAAGTCATTGAAGCTCATTGGCTATTTAATTTACCATATGATCAAATTGATGTTCTACTGCATCAGGAAAGCATTATTCATTCGATGGTTGAATTTCATGATTCAAGTGTGATTGCACAGCTTGGTACGCCGGATATGCGTGTTCCTATTCAATATGCACTTTCCTATCCGGACAGGTTACCGCTAATCTCTTCAAAAAGGCTTAATTTAGCTGATGCGGCAACTTTACATTTTAAAAAGATGGACTTTGACCGTTATCCTTGTTTACAATACGCATATAACGCCGGTAGAATTGGCGGATCCATGCCGACTGTTTTAAATGCTGCCAATGAGGTGGCGGTCGGATTATTCTTACAGGGCAAGATTCCATTCTTGGCAATTGAGGAACTGGTGGAAAAGGCAATGAACCGTCATCAGCCAATCAAAAATCCTGAGCTTGAGATTATAACAGAAGTCGATCAGGATACAAGAAGATATATCGAGTCACTACATTAAAAGGATGGTCGATTAAGTGCAAACTATATTAGCGTTTATACTAATTTTTGGCGGATTGGTGTTTTTTCATGAATTAGGCCATTTAATCTTTGCAAAAAGAGCGGGTATACTCTGTCGGGAGTTTGCCATAGGTTTTGGACCGAAAATCTTTACTATAAAAAAGAATGATACTGTCTATACCATTCGTTTACTTCCGCTTGGAGGCTTTGTACGGATGGCTGGTGAAGATGAAGAATCAGTTGAGTTGAAACCAGGCTACCGAATCGGTGTACTGTTTAATGAAAATCAGGAAATCAACAAAATTATTGTCACTAACAAGGATAAATATCCTGAAGCAAGGATTATTGAAGTCGAAGAAGCTGATTTGGATCATAAGTTAATCATTCGTGGATATGAAGATGGGAATGATGAAACAATCCAAACTTTTAAGGTTCATCCAAAAGCAGTAATGGTAGAAAATGGACTTGAGCTTCAAATTGCTCCTTATGACCGTCAATTTAATTCAAAAACTTTACCGCAAAGGGCGATGGCTATCTTTGCCGGACCAATGATGAATTTTGTTTTGGCCGCTATTTTATTCATGATTATTGGGATAGCCCAAGGTGTGGTAGTTGAAGATCCAAAGCTAGGGAAATTGACAGAAGATGGACCTGCCATCAGTTCAGGACTTAGAGAAGGAGATATCGTCCAATCCATTAATGGTGAAAAAGTGGATTCTTGGAGTGATATTCAATCAACGATCCAAAAGAATGCTAATAATGAACTGACTTTTAATGTTGAGCGAGATGGACAGACAAAAGAAGTCACAGTGACGCCTAAATTAGTGGATGATTCAGCTGGTAAACGGGGAATTATCGGGGTATATGCACCTACAGAAAAATCATTCCTAAAAGCGATCGGATATGGATTTACGGAAACTTATTTATGGACAAAACAAATCATTATTGTTCTTGGAGATCTTATTACTGGTGGATTCTCTATTGATGCCTTATCAGGCCCTGTAGGAATATATGTTTCCACCGAAGAAGTGGCAAAATCGGGCATTTTCTACTTGATAAAATGGGCAGGGGTCTTAAGTATTAATCTCGGGATTATGAATCTCTTACCGCTACCCGCGCTGGATGGAGGAAGGCTTTTATTCTTTGCTATTGAAGCCATAAGAGGGAAACCGGTTGATAAGCAAAAAGAAGGTATGTTCCATTTTATTGGCTTTGCCTTATTAATGCTCTTAATGATCGTTGTCACATGGAATGATATACAGCGATTTTTCTTTTAAGATAGATTTTATAGTAACAGGGGCTCAAAAAAAGCCCTTGTTATACATAAGTACAGTGAAAGAGATAGAAAGGTGAATAGATATGAGACAAAGTATGACCATGATTCCAACATTAAGAGAGGTGCCATCTGACGCTGAAGTAAAAAGCCATCAATTATTACTTCGTGCTGGATTTATGCGCCAAAATGCGAGTGGAATATACAGTTATCTTCCACTTGGTTTAAAAGTTATTCAAAATGTTGAAAAAATTATTCGAGAAGAAATGGAGCGTGCAGGGGCGGTTGAATTATTAATGCCTGCGCTGCAACAAGCAGAGCTATGGCAGGAATCAGGCAGATGGTATTCCTATGGTCCTGAAATGATGAGAATGAAAGACCGTCATAATCGTGAGTTTGCAATGGGTCCAACCCACGAAGAAGTCATTACAAGCTTACTTCGTGATGAGGTGAAATCATACAAACGTCTGCCATTAACGCTTTATCAAATCCAAACAAAATTCCGTGATGAGAAGCGTCCTCGTTTTGGATTGCTTCGCGGCCGTGAATTTATTATGAAGGATGCTTATTCATTCCATTCCAGTCAGGAAAGCCTGGACGAAGTGTATGATCGTATCTTTACTGCTTATTCTAATATTTTCAGCCGTTGTGGTCTCGATTTCAGAGCGGTAATCGCTGATTCAGGAGCAATGGGCGGAAAAGATACACATGAATTCATGGTGCTTTCTGATATTGGTGAGGACACAATTGCTTATTCTGATACATCTGATTTTGCTGCGAATATTGAAATGGCACCAGTTGTAAACACAACGGTAAAAACGGGTGAAGAGCTGAAAGAGCTATCCAAGGTATCAACACCTGATCAAAAAACAATAGAAGAAGTATCAAGTTATTTAAATATAGGTGCGGATAAGTGCATTAAATCACTTCTTTGGAAAGTGGACGATCAGTTTGTCCTTGTGTTAATCAGAGGAGATCATGAATTAAATGATATTAAGTTAAAAAATATCTTTAATGCAACAATTGTTGAACCTGCAAGTCCAGAAGAAACAAAAGAAGTCCTTGGTTGCAGCGTCGGATCTCTTGGTCCAATTGGAGTGGAAGGGGACCGCGTGACAATCATTGGAGATTATGCTGTTGAAGTTCTCGAAAATGCAGTTTGCGGAGCTAATGAAGAAGGTTTCCATTATACGAATGTAAATCCTGAACGTGATTTCCAAAATGTGAAATATGAAGACCTTCGTTTCATCCAGGCAGGCGATGTTTCTCCAGATGGAAAAGGAACCATTCAGTTTGCTAAAGGAATCGAAGTAGGTCATGTATTCAAATTGGGCACACGTTACAGTGAGGCCATGAATGGTACGTACCTGGATGAAAATGGACGCAGCCAGCCAATGATTATGGGTTGTTATGGAATTGGCGTATCAAGAACAGTTGCGGCAATTGCTGAGCAATTTAATGATGAAAAAGGATTAATGTGGCCTGTCAATATTGCTCCATATCAAGTGCATTTAATACCTGTCAATATGAAGGATGAAGAGCAAAGTAAACTTGGTGAGGAAATATATAGTCAGCTTCAACAGGCAGGCTATGATGTCTTAATGGATGACCGTAAAGAGCGTGCAGGTGTAAAATTTGCTGACTCTGATTTAATTGGGCTTCCTGTTCGAGTAACGGTAGGGAAAAAAGCATCTGAAGGAATCGTGGAAGTTAAAGTGAGAAAGACAGGCGAAAGCTTTGAAGTGTCTGTTGCTGATTTGGCTGAACGTTTAAAAGAATTACTGTAAACAAACAGGTGAAACAAATAAAGCTCTCCCCTAACTACTGGGGGGAGCTTATTTTTGCAAAAAAATAAAGTCATACTTCATTCATAAGTAGTTAATGGTTAAAGCAAGTGGTACGTATTCATTTAAGGGCTATAGGAGTGCATAGTAGACAATCAAGAAAGGGTTTAACAGTTTTATCTGAATTGATAAAAGCATTAATCTTTGCAAGAAGGGATTTGAATAAAAAAGAGTTGTGTTATAATTACTAGACACAAAAGGAGAATGACGTTTGGGAGAGATAGAAATGGAAGAAAATTCTCGTATTAAACAAGATAAATTCAGAACGTTGCTCCAGCAACTTCAATTAACAGAAGATGCAGTAGTTATGCATTTTTCCAATGCAGAAATCGATAAAGTAGTGATAGAAAAAGTGGCGCGTAAATGGCACTTCTTTTTCAGCTTTGAACATATAATTCCTTGCAGTGTATGGACCAGATTTACAACACAATTAATTCAGGTCTTTTCTCCAATCGCAACTGTTGGCTATTCTATAGAAGTTAAGAATCCACTATCTTCGAGTGAACTGATTACAGACTACTGGAAGAATTGTATAAGTGAAATCGATGGAATTTCTCCGGCAATATTAGAACTATTACATGGACAAGTCCCTAAGGTTGAAGGTAATAAGCTGATAATAACCGCACGCAATGAAGCGGAAGCAGGACAGCTCAAACGAAAGTACACAGCTTTAATTTCTGATGTTTATCAGCGCTTTGGTTTCCCTCCATTGCAACTGGATGCAATAGTTGATAGAAATGCATACAGTGACGCGATGGAAACCTTTAAAAAGGAAAAGCAAAAAGAAGATGAAGAAAAGGCTCTACAGGCCGTCCAGGATATGAAGAAAGCTGCTGAAGCTAAGGATGATGGTACAGTCCCTGATGGTCCATTAGTAATCGGTTATAAAATTAAACCGGATGCTGACTTCAAAACATTGGATGAAATCGTGGAAGAAGAGCGCAGAATCGCGGTTGAAGGATATGTATTTGATGCTGAGACAAGAGAGCTAAAGAGTGGCCGTACATTATTGACCTTTAAAATCACAGATTATAGCAATAGTATTCTCGTTAAAATGTTTTCACGTGACAGAGAGGATGCAAGCCAATTGGCACGTGTTAAAAAAGGAATGTGGGTACGTGTACAGGGAAGCGTCCAAAATGATACATTTGTGCGTGATTTAGTCATGATTGCAAATGATATCAATGAAATATCGGGTAAACAACGCAAGGATACAGCTCCTGAAGATGAAAAACGCGTAGAGCTGCACCTGCATAGTCCGATGAGTCAAATGGATGCTGTTACATCTGTCTCTGCATTGGTTACCCAGGCAGCCAAATGGGGTCATAAAGCCATCGCCATTACAGATCATGCCGTGGCTCAATCATTTCCTGAGGCATACTCTGCCGGCAAAAAAAACAATATAAAAATTTTATATGGAGTAGAGGCAAATTTAGTTGATGATGGCGTTCCGATTGCCTACAATACAGCAGATTTAAATTTAGAGGAAAGCACATATGTCGTTTTCGACGTTGAAACAACTGGGCTTTCTGCCATATATGATACGATAATTGAGCTTGCGGCAGTTAAGATGAAAAATGGTGAGATTATCGATCGGTTTGAGTCTTTCGCTAACCCACACCATAAATTGTCTTCTACAACGATTAATTTAACGGGGATAACGGATGACCTTGTCGAAAATGCTCCTGAAGTTAGTGAAGTATTGACAAAGTTCAAGGATTGGTCAGGAGATTCCATTTTTGTTGCCCATAATGCTAGTTTTGATATGGGATTTTTAAATATGGGCTATAAAAAACTTGGATTTGGTAAAGCCTCAAATCCGGTTATTGATACACTTGAATTAGCTCGTTTCCTCTATCCAGATTTAAAAAATCACCGACTGAACAATTTGGCGAAAAAATTTGATGTGGAACTTGTTCAGCACCACAGAGCTATCTATGATGCCGAAACAACCGGGCATTTATTAATGAAAATGTTAAAGGATGCTAATGAAAAAGGGATTACAAATCATAATCAATTAAATGACAATATGGGTAAAGGCAAGGCTTTCCAGAGAGCCCGTCCGTATCACTGTACGTTACTGGCTCAGACTCAGGAGGGTTTAAAGAACTTATTTAAACTTGTTTCTATTGCCCACATTAATTATTTTTACCGTGTCCCAAGGATCCCAAGATCTGTCCTTATGCAATATCGTGAAGGGATATTAGTCGGTTCTGGCTGTGATCGTGGTGAAGTATTTGAGAATATGATGCAAAAATCATTTGAAGAGGCAGAGGGAGTAGCTGAATTCTATGATTATCTGGAAGTGCATCCGAAAGAAGTATACGCACCTCTGATCGAGATGGAGCTTGTCCAAAGCGATAAGGCGCTCGAATCGATTATTGCCAATATAGTTAAGCTAGGAGAAAAATTAAATAAACCGGTAGTGGCAACGGGAAATGTTCATTACCTTAATCCAAACGATAAAATCTATCGGAAAATATTAATTAACTCACAAGGGGGTGCAAACCCTCTGAACCGTCACAGCTTGCCTGATGTACACTTCCGTACGACGGATGAGATGATGAATTGCTTTGCGTTTCTCGGTCAAGAAAAAGCAAAAGAAATCGTTGTGGAGAATACAAACAAAATCGCCGATATGATCGATGTAATTAAGCCAATTAAGGATGATTTGTATACGCCAAAAATCGAGGGTGCCGAAGAAGACATACGTGAGATGAGTTACTCACGAGCTCGAATGATTTATGGAGAAAATCTACCGGAAATTGTCGAAGCACGTCTTGAAAAAGAACTAAAGAGTATCATTGGACATGGATTTGCGGTTATTTACCTGATTTCTCATAAATTGGTTAAGAAATCACTCGATGATGGTTATTTGGTTGGTTCACGTGGATCCGTCGGTTCTTCCTTTGTGGCAACCATGACTGAAATAACGGAAGTTAATCCATTGCCGCCACATTATGTATGTCCGAAGTGTAAGCAATCTGAATTCTTTAATGATGGGTCCGTGGGATCAGGCTTTGATTTACCTGATAAGGATTGTCCGGACTGCGGCGTCAATTATGTTAAAGATGGGCATGATATACCATTTGAAACATTCCTTGGCTTTAAAGGGGATAAAGTTCCGGATATTGACTTGAACTTCTCAGGTGAATACCAACCACAAGCACATAATTACACAAAGGTTCTTTTTGGTGAGGATTATGTGTACCGTGCAGGAACGATTGGTACGGTAGCTGAAAAAACAGCCTATGGATATGTCAGAGGGTATGCACAGGAAAATAATCTGCATTTCCGTTCGGCGGAAACAGATCGTTTGGTAAGCGGATGTACGGGTGTTAAGCGTACAACCGGGCAGCATCCAGGGGGAATCATTGTAGTCCCTGATTATATGGATATTTATGATTTCTCCCCTATCCAGTTCCCTGCTGATGCGAGTGATTCAGAATGGAAAACGACACACTTTGATTTCCATTCCATCCATGATAATATTTTGAAACTAGATATCCTTGGTCATGATGATCCAACCGTTATCAGGATGCTGCAGGATTTAAGTGGAATAGATCCGAAAACAATTCCTACAGACGATCCTGAAGTAATGAAAATTTTCAGTACACCGGAAGTACTTGGGGTAACACCTGAGCAAATCAACTGTAAAACAGGAACCCTGGGTGTCCCGGAATTCGGTACGCGCTTTGTAAGGCAAATGCTTGAGGATACGAAACCAACAACGTTTGCAGAGCTTGTTCAAATATCCGGTCTTTCACATGGTACGGATGTTTGGCTTGGCAATGCGCAGGAATTAATTCAGGATAATATTTGTAACCTGAGCCAGGTTATTGGCTGCCGGGATGATATTATGGTGTATTTGATTTATCAGGGACTCGATCCATCACTTGCTTTCAAAATAATGGAGTCTGTACGTAAGGGTAAGGGTCTTAGTGAGGATATGGAAGCGGAAATGCTGAAGAATAATGTGCCGGGATGGTATATTGAATCCTGTAAAAAGATTAAATATATGTTCCCGAAAGCCCATGCCGCGGCATATGTATTAATGGCTGTCCGAATCGCTTACTTTAAAGTGCATCACGCACTCCTTTACTACGCAGCCTATTTTACGGTGCGTGCAGAAGATTTTGATCTTGATGCCATGGTGAAGGGATCGGAGATGATTCGTTCTCGAATTGATGAAATTAATCAAAAGGGTCTTGATGCCTCTACGAAAGAGAAAAACTTAATGACTGTTCTCGAAATAGCTCTAGAAATGTGTGAGCGCGGGTACAGCTTCCAAAAAGTAGACCTGTACCGATCCAGTGCGTCTGAGTTTATAATTGATGGAAATACGTTAATTCCGCCGTTCAATGCAATTCCAGGACTTGGTACGAATGCGGCTTACAATATTGTAAAAGCTAGAGAAAACGGCGAATTTTTATCTAAAGAAGATTTGCAGCAAAGAGGCAAAGTGTCTAAAACTATATTGGAATATCTGGATAATCATGGTTGCTTGGGCGATATGCCTGATCAAAACCAACTCTCCTTATTCTAATAAGCACTCGCTTATTTGCAAAAAACAACTCTTTATGTTATATTCAAGTAAGAATTACTGCTGATACGTATGTGCTAAAGAGTGGGGAAACCCACTCTTTCGTTTGTATTAGGATGATATTCAGTCGTTTACATAGACGTAAAGGAGTGAAAGCATGAGCAAGAAA
>JAZUQD010000233.1:0-5204 GCA_045605505.1 Pradoshia sp. | reverse complement strand
ACCGGTACCTATAAAAGTGCCACAGTGACGGAGCCTTTTTGGAAACAAAAAGGGTGGAACGAGGTAAACCCCGCGAGCGAGAAACCCAAATTTGGTAGGGGCGCCTTTCCCAAGGAAATGAACGAGGGGAAAGGGCAGACTTAGATGTCTGAAGATAGATGATTACCACCGGAGTACGAGACATTCCAGTCGATTGCAGTACGAAGGAACAGAACATGGCTTACAGGACGTTATCTTGGAAATGTATAATAAAACCCTGAATAAACTTCTTCCATTAAGGAAGGATAAAAGGCTGTCGACTCTGTCGGCAGCCTTATTTATTTCTCTTTTTATGTTAGATAAGGACGGAATAAAGCTTATATCTATCGTTGTATACTGGCCTGTATGCTCTTCTTGTAGTTTTCTTTATAAAAAATACTGAAGTAAGCCAAGGCAGTTCCTCCAGCTATAATAAGTCCGACATAAACGGACATCATCATGGGTGCCGCAAAAGCTCCTATAATAATTGATGATCTTGCGATTAATTCGGCACCATTATAGGATACATTACTAAATGCCGAATAGGACCCTCTTTTATCCTCAGGTATCATATTTGCTTGTTCAGTATTGAAGATAGGTGAATACATTAATTCTCCAATCGTAGCAATAAATCCAAATGATAAAAGCATATACCAGCTGTTCGCTGAAGTAAGGAATATATAGCCAATTCCATAGATAATCAATCCCATGACTAATATATTTTTATTTGAAAAACGGTCGGTGATCTTTGAAACAGTAAACGTTAGGAGGACTACTAATAACATGTTCTCTATATTCATTAAACTCAACATTTGGACACCCTCAATTTGGTATCCGAATACATGTACGCTTTCAAAGGACTCTGAAAGCCGAACCCCTATATAACTATTTAAGGATAACTCAGCTGAAAGGATAAACATAAACCCTAGCACTAATTTTACATAGCGAGTATCCTGAAGGGCAATTTTATAATTATGAAGTAAATCGATGAAGAAATTTTCGTGTGTTTGCGTTAATTGGCGGACCTTACCGTCAATCAGCCATATCTTATAAGCAACAGCAATCATGGTGGATGTGCACGTTAAGATGATGAATAATTCGAGTTGATGATGGCTGTATAAAAGTCCGCCCATAGCCGCACCAATCGCCATAGATAAATTAACCAGCCAATAATCTAGTGTATATACAGACTTTCTAGTTTCTTTTGTTGTGGAATCCATAATGATGGCGCTCATACTCGGCCTACCAATACTACCGGAAATCATATAACCAACGTAGCTAATGGCGAATAGCCAAACCCAGTCTTCTTGTGGGAGTAATGTAAGGGTCATGATGAAAAACATAGAGGCGCTTGTAGTCGAGGTGATTAATAAGATTTTTTTCCTTTTAAACCGATCAGAGAGGTAACCGCCAAGCAGATTAGCAGCGAATGTAATGAGTACGGTAAAAATTAAAAAAACACCGGCCCAAATTTTGTTCAGTTCATGAGCAAAATATAAAGCCATAAAAGGCATCACAGAACTGGATGCCATTCGGTTGAAAAAAGATGTTCCCAAGCGAACTTTTATATTTTGTGGCAAATTCTTTACTATCATATTGTTTCACCCCTTAGTATCGTTTATATTAAACTAGACTGATGATTCTGAAAATGGACAATTAAAAATTAAATGTCTACTTTATTGGTGAAACGGGGTATACAATGGAAGCTAAATTACTGACCTTATGGAAATATCTACAATCTGAATCTATGAAACAAGCGGAGATCGCTGATTTACTTGACCTCAGTCCAAAACAAACATCCAGGTATTTGCAAAAATGGAGTGAGGAAGGCTGGTTCCGTTTACAACCTGGGAAAGGGCGAGGGCATTCAACTAAAATTGAGTGGTGTAAAAACGTGGAAGAAATTTATGAGAAAGAAATGCAATCTATCCTTAATCATGAATCGGTTGAGAAGAGTGCAAAATGGTTAACCTGCAGTTGGTCAACTGAATGTAAGCTTCGTCTCATGAAGCTTTTTCAAACAAAGCTCGGGTTTAATGATGAGGGCAGGGATAAATTAATCATTCCGCGTAAGCATCCTTTTTTGTCCTTTCATCCGCTTGAAGCTCTTGATACTCATAGTGCCAACTTAGTTTCCAACATATATAATCGTCTTATATACCTTACAGAAGAGAATGAAATACTGCCTGAACTTGCACATAGCTGGGAACAATCCAATCGCCTTTTAAGACTTTATATAAGAAAGGGGGTCAAATTCCATGATGGCTCCTACCTTGCCGCAGAAGATGTGGTGGAATCATTGCAATCCTTGTGTAACCATCCCAATCACAAGGATATTTGGTCACCTGTCCAAAGAATTTATTCTCCTGGACCGTATTTGGTTGATATAGAGCTCAATCAGGACTGTAGCTATATAGTTCATCTCCTAAGCACGATACACTCAAGCATCTATAAAGAAATCAATGGGAGATTAATCGGAACGGGCAGCTTTTATCTTGAAAAGGATAATGAAACACAAACAGTTCTGCGTGCTTTTGAAGACTATTATAAAGAAAGGGCACTGTTGGATGTTATAGAATTTTTACAGATGCCAAGCGGATTTGAGACGATCTACCGTTCCTCATTAAAAGAAGATATTGAAACATTTAAGGTAGAGAGCGATTCAGGGTTTGGGCTTGTGATTATGAATGCTTATCGTAATTCAGCCATTAAAAGGAAGGATGTTAGAGATTATATTCATTACGTAATCAGTCTAAATAGGCATGAAATCCATCATCTTGATTCAAAAATAACATCGAACGAAAGTAGTATTTTACGCCCTCCATCTGACCCTTACATAGTAAATGAAGTCCCCATACCTAAAATATCCAATCCGCTTGTTCTTCAGGCTACGCGGTATACCGAGAAGCTTGCTAGTTGGCTAAAGGGAATATTGGAAGCGGCAGGGATACCTGTTGTTTTAAAAGAGCTTACATTTAAAGAAAGTTTACAAAATGGGTATACAGATCATGATTCAGATTTGTTTATTCATGGAGAAGTATTTGAGATGAACCAAAGCTTGTCTTTTTTTCATTTTCTTTTGATGAACTCTTCACCTCTTGCCCGGGTAATAGAAGAGACATGCGATAAAGCTGGGTTTTTAAGCCAGTATGCCCAAACCCCTTTTGAACAGTGGGGTGAGCTTAATAAACAAATGGAACTTACCTTACTAAATTCCGCCTTGATCATTCCGCTATATTATTCAAAACGAAGTGTGTTGTTCTCAGATGATATTATGAATATTACTATCAGGAATTTTGGCTATGCAGATTTTTCAAAGCTATGGATGAAACCATCTGCCAGCTGATTCGTTTATATGTGGCTGTAATGCTTATTTGGTTTGCATTCATCATGTATGAGTTGTATGATAATAGACGCGAACGACTTAAATTTAATGGAAAAGTAATACGATTAGATAGGGTGAAACAATGAAGATTACATTAATAGCTACAGCAGCAATGGGTCTTGAAGCAATTGTCGCTCAAGAAGTACGTGACCTTGGATATGAGTGTACCGTAGAGAATGGACGAGTACTGTTTCAGGGAGACGAGCTTGCCATTGCCAGAGCCAATATGTGGCTTAGAACAGCAGACCGGGTGAAGATCCTGGTAGGTGAATTTAAAGCCTATACTTTTGATGAATTATTTGAAGGTACAAAAAAACTCCCTTGGGAGAATTATTTGGATGTCACGGCTGAATTTCCTGTATCAGGTAAATCGGTTAAATCTAAATTATTCAGTGTTCCAGATTGCCAGGCGATTGCGAAGAAGGCCATAGTGGACAGACTGAAAAAAGCGTATAAAAAAGAGGGATGGTTAGATGAAAATGGACCATTGTATCGTGTAGAAGTATCCCTTTTAAAAGATAAAGCTACATTAACGATTGATACAACCGGCCCACAGGCCCTTCATAAACGAGGATACAGAACAGGACAGGGTGAAGCTCCATTAAAAGAAACCCTGGCAGCTGCATTAGTGAAGCTGACGAATTGGACACCGGACCGTCCATTTGTTGATCCATTCTGTGGCTCGGGTACGATTGCGATCGAAGCGGCGTTAATTGGCCAAAATATTGCGCCTGGATTTAATCGTGATTTTATTTCAGAAGACTGGCCTTTTATTGACTCGTCTATTTGGGATAAAGTCAGAGAAGAGGCGGAAGAACAGGCAAATTATGATCAGGAATTAGACATATCAGGGTATGATATTGATCATAAAATGATTGAAATTGCAAAAGAAAATGCCATGGAAGCAGGACTTGGGGATTTAATTAACTTTAAACAAATGCAAGTACGTGATTTCACAACGAATAAGGAATATGGCGTGATTGTAGGAAATCCTCCATATGGTGAACGACTCAGCGACCGTCCTTCTGTTGAGAAAATGTATAAAGAGATGGGTGAAGCCCTCCGTCCATTTGATACTTGGTCTGTTTATATGCTGACTTCTGATGAAAACTTTGAGAAGTTTTACGGCAAGCCAGCTACTAAAAAACGAAAGCTGTTTAATGGTTTCATACGTACCGATTATTATCAGTACTGGGGAAAGAGACCTCCAAGAAAAACGAACAGTAATTCTGAAGTAAATGAGCAATAAAATGAAAAACGCTAACCCTTAGGTTGGCGTTTTTTCTTTTGGCCAGCCTTTGTTAATGTAAATTTCAAGGTATACAGGACTATATTAAGTAGTGATCATTTAGTTTTTTAAGCTAAGCTAATAGGAAAGTTTATAAAACTATCTACCTAGTATACTGAATATGGTAAAATATTCAGTATACTTTTAAAGTGGAGGAGGCTCTATATGACAAACAAATTAGAAACTGAGTTTTTAGATTATATACATACGATGGATGCATTCAGAGAGGCATCAGCATTGATTGGATGGGACCTGAGGACAGGTGCACCAAAGAAAACGATTGACAAGCGAAGTCAAGTATTGGCTATTTTGTCAAAAGAACATTTCGAGATGGCAACCGGGGAAACAATGGAACGATACATAAAAGAGTTAGCCAATCCTGAGTTGGCGGAGCAGTTGGATTCAAAAACAATTGCCATTGTACAGGAATGTAAACAAGAGTATGAGAAGATGAGTAAAATCCCGGCAAATGAATATAAAGAATATGTTGAACTGCAGTCTAAAGCTGAAAGT
>JAZUQD010000232.1:0-8999 GCA_045605505.1 Pradoshia sp. | reverse complement strand
TTCGATCTTGGTATTACGAATGCCATGCAAGAATTTTTACTTTTTATTAATCCAATCAGTTCAGCTGTGATATTCTTTAGTCTTGCTTTATTGGCAAAAGGTAAACGTGCATTCAAATGGTTAGTTTTCATTAATGTCATTCTATCCATTGTACAGTATGCCAATATCGTTTATTATCGTTTCTTTAACGACTTTATTACTTGGCAAACATTAAAGCAGACAGAAAATCTTAATGTTGGAGACGGCGGCGGATTACTCGGAAGTATCATTGAGCTTGTACGAATCTATGACCCATTGTACTTCCTGGATACGATCATTCTGATTTTGTTGATCGTTTATAAAAAGTTCCAACCAAGTGAAGGCCGTCTGAAATTCCGTAAAACGGGTGCAGTTTTCGTATTTGGTGTCGGAATGCTCGTATTGAATATCGTATTAGCTGAGATTGATCGTCCGCAATTATTAACTAGAACATTTGACCGAAACTACCTGGTCAAATATCTGGGAACCTATAATTACACAATCTACGATGGATTAAAGACGATGAAGGTCAATGCCCAAAAAGCATCGGCTGATTCCAGTGATCTAACAGAAGTACAAAACTTTGTACAGGCAAATCATGCAGAACCAAACAAGAAATATTTTGGCGCTGCTGAAGGAATGAATGTCATTTATATTCATTTGGAATCTTTCCAAAACTTCCTGATCGATTACAAATTGAACGGTGAAGAAGTGACACCATTTATTAACTCGCTTACAAAAGATAAAAACTCGCTTTACTTTGATAATTTCTACCACCAAACGGGACAAGGAAAAACATCTGACTCAGAGGTGCTTTTAGAAAACTCCTTGTTTGGATTACCTCAAGGATCAGCAATGACCACGAATGGTACAAATAGATACCAATCAGCTGCTGCAATTCTTGAACAAGAAAAAGGATACTCTTCTGCCGTGTTCCATGGTAACTACAAATCCTTCTGGAACCGCGATGAGGTATATAAAAATTGGGGTGTTCAAAATTTCTTTGACGCCAGCTATTATGACATGAAGGATGAAGATGTTTTAAACTATGGCTTAAAAGATAAACCATTCTTCGAACAGTCTCAGCCTTTGCTTGAATCATTGCCTGAACCGTTCTATACAAAATTCATTACAGTAACCCATCACTTCCCATATCCGATTTCAGAAGAGGATGCGACCATTGGTCCGGCAACAACAGGAGATGGATCTGTAGACCGTTATTTCCAAACAGCTCGCTATTTAGATGAATCTGTAGAAGAGTTTGTTAACTATTTAAAAGAAACAGGTCTTTATGATCGTTCCGTACTTGTATTCTATGGCGACCACTATGGTATATCAGATAACCATAATGAAGCGATGGCACAAGTGCTTAATAAAGAGGAAATTACGAAGTTCGATTCTGCTGAACTTCAGGAAGTCCCATTAATCATCCGTGTTCCTGGTATGGAAGGTGGAGTACAACACCAATATGGCGGACAAATAGATTTACTGCCAACATTATTACACTTACTAGGTGTTGATTCTAAAAACTACATTCAACTTGGTACTGATTTATTATCAAAAGACCATAATGAAATTGTACCTTTTAGAGATGGTGACTTTGTGAGCCCGGGTGTAAAATACATTGATGGTAAGTACTATGATTCCACTGGGAATCTGGTAGAAGAAACTGAAGAGTATGCAAAAATGACGGAATATGCCTCTACCATGCTCTCATTATCCGATAAGATTATTTACGGTGATTTACTCAGATTCTATACACCAGAAGGATTTAAACCAGTAGATCCATCAAAATACAATTACAATATAAATGCGAATAATACGAATAGTTCATTGAAAACCAACGATGAGTGAACAAAAGCCCTCAATTCTTTTAGGATTGGGGGCTTTTTTATAGTAAAACTGGATACGTTGCCTTTACTGAAAAAACATATATCTAACCAGATATGGAAATCATACTCAACAAACATTTAAATGGATAAGCAAGAAATACAAAAAAGTCTAGCGGCAATGCTCAATTATCACTCACTTCATAAATTTCTCAATAACTATCCCCCTTCTCCCTTAAATCAGCACCAATAAAATGTATAGACGTTAAAGATAATAAAATGTAAAAATCACCCTTTTAAAGATGTTTTTTTGTAAACTTTATTTCCGAATGTTACAGAATTGTAAACTTAGCGTAAATTTTAGTTTTTTAAAACCACATTTATGTAAATATTCCCTAAAGCAAATGTTTTTCCTTTCCATGCATAAATAAAAAGTTTAAAATTAACTTTGCATTAAATATTTTAATTATTTTCTGAAAGCGGAGGTCACTATGGTATTCAAGTCTAAGAAAGATAAATTTGCTGTGATGCTTTTAAATATTTCATCGAATTTAAAAGAAAGCTCGGATTATTTCGCGGATTATAAATTAAAAAACATCAGCGATTTAAAAATTTTCTCCGATACAATGAAGCAATATGAAACAACTGGGGATGATTATGTGCACGAGGTGATCAAGGAGCTTAATAATGCCTTCATCACTCCGATTGAACGTGAAGATATATTAATGCTTGCCATGACTATGGATGATGTTCTAGATGGTCTTGAGCATTGTGCTGCTTTATTTGAGATGTATTCAATTGTCAATGCAAATGAATATATGCTGAAATTTGTCGACGAGATTCGCAACGCTTCTCATGAAATTGACCGTGCTGTAGAATTACTGATGACGAAAAAATTAAATGATATTCGTCCAATTGCTATTAAAATTAAAGAACATGAATCTGACTGTGATACGCTACATCGTCAATCTGTCAAACATCTATTCCTAAGTGAAAAAGATCCAATACGCATTATCCAATATAAAGAAATTTACGAAAACCTAGAAGAAATTGCAGATTACTGCCAGTCTGTTGCCAATACGTTAGAAACTATCGTCATGAAAAACGCTTAAGGAAAGGTTCTTAAACAATTATGGATACATTACTTTTAATTACAGTATTGATTGTTATATTGGCCTTATCCTTTGACTTCATCAATGGTTTTCATGATACTGCCAATGCGATTGCTACTGCTGTATCAACCAAGGCCCTAAAACCTCGCCATGCCATTTTGATGGCAGCAATCATGAACTTTGTTGGGGCCATGACTTTTACGGGTGTGGCAAAAACGATTACGAAGGATATTGTTGACCCATTTACACTCGAAAATGGTTCAATTGTTATTATGGCTGCTTTGATTTCAGCTATTGTCTGGAATTTAGTCACCTGGTACTACGGTATTCCAAGTAGTTCATCCCATGCTATTATCGGTTCTATAGCTGGGGCTGCAATTGCAGCAGCTGGATTTGGTGCGATTCATTTCGACGGATTCCTAAAAATTATCTATGCATTATTATTCTCACCAGTCATTGCTTTTGTTGCTGGTTATATTGTTTATAGCATCTTTAAGGTAGTCTTTAAAAATAACAATTTAACAAAAACGAATAAAAATTTCCGTTTCATTCAAATTGGTACGGCTGCTTTGCAGGCATATTCACATGGTACTAACGATGCTCAAAAGGCCATGGGGATTATCACCCTGGCATTAATCGCTAATGGTTTTACTACTTCTACTGATATTCCTTTATGGGTTCAAATTTCCTGTGCTGCCGCGATGGGGCTTGGAACGTCTATAGGCGGTTGGAGAATTATCAAAACAGTCGGCGGTAACATTATGAAGATTCGTCCTGTTAACGGTGTAGCAGCTGACATAACATCTGCAGCTATTATCTTTGGTGCAACCTTTATCCACCTTCCTGTAAGTACAACCCATGTTATTTCATCTTCTATCATGGGTGTAGGTGCTTCCCACCGTGTTAAAGGTGTAAAATGGAGTACAGCAAAGCGAATGGTTATCACCTGGATTATAACAATGCCGATTTCTGCTACTTTAGCTGGTTTGATTTATCTTCTTTTAAATTTTATGTTTTAATAAAAACTTCCTAGAAGGAGATTGGAGTGATATCCAATCTCCTTTTTTTAATTAGCATGCTCATTATACATATCAAATGGATATTTCTTGTATAATGGTAATACCAACCATTTTGATTAAGGAGTTTTTCAATGGAGGAACAGTACCATTCAAAAGATTTTTTTAAAGGATTATATGGAAGCCTAGATGAATTTGCAGACCGGATCAGTTCTTTAATCCATTATCCGATAACAATTGAGGATGCCAATCATCAACTACTCGCTTATAGTGCTCATACCAATATTACCGATCAGGCCCGTATTCTAACCATTATGGGCAGGCGTGTACCTGAAAAAGTCATTAATGCCCTTTGGAAAAAAGGGGTCATTCCCTTCCTTCTTCACAGTGAAAAGCCAATCGTTGTCGATCCCTTGCAGGAAGTAGGACTTGGCAAAAGGATAGCCGTTTCTATAAGGAAAAATAATGAGGTACTTGGATTTATTTGGGCTCTTGAATCTGATACGCCCATTACAGATGAAAAACTATCCATTTTGGTATTTGCTGCAAAAGAGGCAAAAAATCAACTCTTGCTTTATCAATCTCGTATAAAAAGCCAAGAAGAAAACTATCAAGAGTTTTTTTGGAAACTGTTAACTGGACATTATACGACCGAGAAGGAAATCCTTACAGATGCAATTAAATTTCCATTTGCCTTATCTAACTACTACACCATTCTTGTCATTGAATTTGAATCCCCTATCGATCTCGATTTGGATAAGCAAATTGTCTATCTTATCAGTACCACACAAAAAGTGTCTATTGTCTTCCATACGTTCGATCAAAATAAGCTTATCCTTTTAATAAATACCAATAAGGATCAACCGAAAGATTCTATATCCTTTTTTATTCAATCCTTTACGGCTGATATGAAAGATCGTTTTAATGTCATGATCTGTACAGAAGGTTGCGGAACACTTTATTCCGATTATATAGATACCTATAAAAGTTATTCCGAGGCTCTGGAAGTCATTAGTTTAAAAAAAAGATATAAAAATGAACTGGCCAATGTATATTGGTATGATGAACTTGGTTTTTATCAATACCTTCCTATCATTAATGAAAAACGTACTAGTCAGACCAAACAGCTCCCTATTGGTCTGAAAACATTAAAAAAATATGATGAAGAACATCAAACACAGCTTTACGATACTTTAGAAACCTATTTAACCAATAATTCCAATCCAGCTGTCACAGCTATCACTCTACATATTCACCCTAATACTCTTTCCTATCGGTTAAAAAGAATAGCTGACATCAGTCATTATGATTTAAAGGATAATAAGATAACATCCCACCTTCTGCTCGAAATAAAATTAGCAACCTATTATAATTAAACGTTTTGTGAAAATTCACAAAACGTTATTTTTAAATTTTCTGTTTTTAACATACTATTCAGATAAAATGCGGATTATAATATCTATATATAAGATAAGACTGGAGGATAAAACATGCTGATAGGAATCCCAAAGGAAATTAAAAACAACGAAAATCGTGTTGCCATAACTCCAGCAGGTGTTGTGACTTTAGTAAACGCTGGACATATGGTCATGATTGAATCCTCTGCTGGAATGGGCAGTGGATTTACAGATGCAGATTATGAATCTGCAGGTGCTGTGATTTATCCTGGTGCTGCAGAGATTTGGACAAAAGCAGAAATGATCATGAAAGTTAAAGAACCTCTGCCAGAGGAATATAAATATTTTCGTCCTGGTTTAATTTTATTTACCTACCTTCACTTGGCTGCCTGTCCTGAATTAACAAAAGCATTAGTAGAATCAGAGGTATTTTCAATCGCTTATGAAACAGTCTCTACAGAAAAAACATTGCCATTATTAACACCAATGAGTGAAGTTGCCGGCAGAATGGCTGTCCAGCTCGGTGCACAATTTCTTGAAAAGCCACATGGTGGAAAAGGTATATTACTAAGTGGTGTTCCAGGGGTTAAAAGAGGAAAAGTGACCATCATTGGCGGTGGAGTAGTTGGAACAAACGCTGCCAAAATTGCCATTGGATTAGGGGCAGATGTGACCATCATTGATTTAAGCCCAGATCGCTTGAGAGAGCTTGATGATATATTTGGCAACCAAGTGACTACCATTATCTCTAACCCTTTCAATATTGCTGATTCAGTTGCTGAATCAGATTTAGTAATTGGCGCTGTTCTTATTCCTGGGGCTAAAGCTCCAAAGCTGGTGACAGATTCTATGGTACAAGCTATGACACCGGGCTCAGTGATTGTTGATGTGGCAATCGACCAGGGTGGTATTTTTGAAACAGTTGACCATATAACCACGCATGATCATCCGACTTATATCAAACATGGTGTAATTCATTATGCAGTAGCCAATATACCGGGCGCCGTCCCTAGGACTTCTACTCTAGCATTAACTAATGTGACGATTCCTTATGCCCTCCAAATCGCTAATAAGGGAGCACATCAAGCTATTAAGGATATTCCCGCATTAGCTAAAGGAGTTAACACGCTAAACGGTTACGTCACCTTTGAAGCTGTAGCGAGAGACCTTGGATATCCTTATAAAACAATTACAGAAGCTTTGAACCGAACAACTCAAGGAAGTATAAACTAGGAATATTTATCACTAAAAAAAGAAGGTGTCATGGTAAAATCACCATGACACCTTCTTCTTTATTTCTTTATACCCGCAAAAGAGGCATACTCATACAACGAGGGCCTCCTCGGCCCCGAGAAAGCTCGGAACTTGGGATTTGGATAACTTCCACTCCATAGTCTTCCAATAGTTGATTAGTTACCACATTACGATCATATGTAATCACAACACCCGGTGCTATTGCCAAAGTATTAGATCCATCATTCCATTGTTCTCTCGGTGAAAAGATATCATCCCCTCCGCCACAAGGAATTAAAGCCAGTTCTGTTAATCTCAATACTTCCTTCAATGTATCTACTAAATTATATCTTCTTGATATTTGGATACTTTTTTGATCTGTCAGCTCTAAGATGAAAATGTTCATTTGACCATTTGTACCTTCAATTTCAGGGTGAATAGTGAATTTATCTTTATCCACCATGGTGAAAACTGTATCCAGATGCATAAATGCACGCTTTTTAGGTATTTCGACAGCCAGTACTTTTTTATAGGTCGTTGAACCGCTAAGCAGATTATAGGCCATCCTTTCAATAGCTCGCGCAGATGTTCGCTCACTGACTCCAATCGCCACAACCTCATCACTGAGAATAAGGATGTCCCCTCCTTCTATTGCAAACGGGTCCGAACGATCCAACCAGTGCGAATAATTCTGAGTCTGATATTCAGGATGGTGATTCATAATAAATTCCCAGAATAGAGATTCTCTTTTTCTCGCTGCCGTGGACATTTTATGGATGGTCATCCCTTCTCCAATTATCGCTGCAGGGTCCCTTGTAAAATACAGATTTGGAAGTGGGTCAATATAAAAAGGATAATAGGTTGATAAAAAGTCATCAAGATGTACCTTTTTATGATCATCCAATTCTTTTTTTAACACACCCTCCATTAATTTCTTTACCAATTCTGTATCGGATAAGCTCTCAAGGTATTCTTTAACCAATTCATAGCTTCCAACAAGGTGATGTTTGCTTTCCCGCAAAAAGGTATCGATTAACATCATTTTCACCTCTTGAGTGGTAAATGATTCTTCAACTAAACTCTCCAGATAGACGACCTCTACATTCCGTTTTACTAGTTCTGCAGCAAATGCATCATGTTCCATTTGCATCTTCGGAAGGAAGGGAATGTCATCAAAAAGCAATCTTTCCATATTTGAAGGGATTACATGCTCAATTTCCTTACCCGGTCTATGTAAAAGTACTTTTTTTAGTTGACCTATTTCAGATGAAATATGTAATCGGTTTTCTGTTTTATTCATTTCACTAATCCCTCTTTTAAACATATATTTTGTTTTATTCGGATATTTTCCCTTTTTTAGGAAAAGTAATCCTATTTCAGTAAATTAATTATGACACAGGTGCTTTTCATTACTATCACACTGTTTGTAAGACTTTTTCCAATAGACTGACTTTTATTAAATTACGTTTTTTCCTTTTTCGATATAATAGTCTGTGTTAAACTACCATTATACGAAATGTATTTATATGCATAAACGTTATCCTTATATTCAATGAGTGACATATTACCTGCTAGAAAATAGATATTTTTAATTAAATAATCGCAATTGTTGAATATTTATGAATTTTTTTACTTCGCTAAAGCGTTAAAAAAACTATTGTTATTTATTGAAAATTTTCTTAAAATAGTATCTATGTTGTTAAATGAACTAAGGAGAGGAAATAAAATGTCAGCTAATACTCAAGCTCAGGAGCTAGGCAAGAAGAAGCATCCTCCTGGATTGTATTTATTGTTCCTAACAGAAATGTGGGAAAGATTTAGTTATTACGGCATGCGCGCCATTTTAATTCTCTATTTGACTACTGAATTAGTCAGCGGAGGATTAGGTATTGATAATAAAACAGCTCTTAGTATCTATGGATTCTACACTGGTGCTGTCTACTTTACACCGCTTATTGGCGGATGGTTAGCAGACCGTTATCTGGGCCACCGTTTATCAATCACGATTGGTGGAGTCATGATGGCTTTAGGTAATATTGCTTTATTCAGCCATCAAAGTCAAACATTTTTATACATTGGCTTAGCCTTGTTAATCGCAGGTAATGGTTTCTTCAAACCGAATATTTCTACATTGCTTGGACAATTATATGAAGGCAATGAATCTCGCCGTGACGCAGGCTATACGATCTTCTATATGGGTATTAATGTTGGTGCTTTCTTTGCCCCATTAATCATTGGTTTTGTTTCAGAAGATTTATTTGCTACTACAGTTAACGGTGTTATGACGTATGGCTACAAATATGGTTTCTTAATTTCAGCGATTGGTATGATTATCGGTCAAGTTCTATTCAACCTATTTGCTAATAAATACTTAGGTGATGCCGGTAAACGCCC
>JAZUQD010000231.1:0-2447 GCA_045605505.1 Pradoshia sp. | reverse complement strand
TAATATGGTTAGGGGAACAACTGCAGCAAACACATTGGTTATTTCGATATTTTACATGATCGCTCAACTGGTAGGCGGTGGTGGCTTAGTTAGTTTATGCTCGGAATCGATTATTGGCTTGCTGTTGTCATTGTAGGTCTTTTAATGACGATATATGTGATTTTTGGGGAGATGACGGCAACAAGCTGGGTGCAAATTATTAAGGCCGTTCTGTTGCTTGGAGGATCTTTCATTATAACATTCCTCGTATTCGCAAAATTTGATTTCAGTATTATTAAGCTATTTCAAGAAGTGAAAAGCGCAAGTCCCTTTGGCCCTGAATTGGCGAACCCAGGGAACAAATACAGCAATGGCTTAGATATGATCTCGCTTAATATGGCGCTTGTCCTTGGTGTAGCTGGACTGCCACATTTATTAATTCGTTTCTTTACTGTTAAAGATGCAGTGACAGCGAGGAAATCAGTCTTTTACTCAACTTGGTTAATCGGAGCCTTCTTCCTGATGGTTATCTTCCTAGGGTTTGGAGCGACCGTATATGTAGGGTGGGATAATATAGTCGCAGCCAATCCAGCCGGCAACATGGCAGCGCCCTTGCTTGCGTTATCAGTTGGCGGTGATTTTTTGTTCGCTTTTATCTCTGCTATTGCATTTGCGACAATTCTTGCTGTTGTTTCAGCGCTTGTTCTCACTTCAGCATCTGCTTTTGCTCATGATATCTATGGACAAATTATAAAAAAAGGTCAAGTTTCTAAAAAACAGCAAATGAATGTTGCACGTATTTCTTCTATAGTAGTGGCGGCTATTTCGATTGTTCTTGCGTTATTGGCTCAAAATTTAAATGTCGCTTTTCTATCTGTATTGGCGCTTGGGATTGGGGCAAGCGCAAATTTACCAGTTATGTTGTGTACGATTTATTGGAGGAGGTTTAATGCCAATGGGGCAGTAACTGGAATGTTAGTCGGTTTAATCAGCTCAGTTGTACTCGTATTATTGAGTCCTAATATATGGAATCCTGAACCAGGCGTCGCCATATTTTTTATGAATCGATGACATGCTGTTTTAAAACTATTTTATAGTCTGAGAGAGCCTGCTGACATAAAGCAGATGTTTGAAACACTCATTTACCAATTAATAAATTCGAAATAGAAGACTAATCCATTTCTCTTCTTTAGAAGAGTTTTTTATATGATTTTCTTTAATTCGAGATATTGTATAGAGAACCCTAGATAGGACCCTTTGACTTCAAAGATCGTCAATATTCCTCTTGGAGGCATAGACAGGGCCACACATGCTAAGCTAATAGGATAGAATATGAAAAACAAAAGGAAGATATCAGATTTGTAATTTGTAATTCTACTTCGAATAGCATTACTTGTTAGAAAAACAGAAAAACTAAGGAAAATAAATGTCAATTTAATTTTGCAATTGCTGTTTTGTATAAAGTATGTTGATTAAGTAGAACAGGTTTTCTATAATTAAATGGATATATATGGAGGTGAATCCTGCTGAGACCGGAGCTTACTAGACGTAGTAGTGTCCAAAGTTTTAGGGAGTTTTATTGGTTAAAGGAAGAGCTGCAATCATTTTGCAGGGAAAATGGACTTGCTGTTTCAGGCTCAAAGATAGAGATTTCCAATAGAATCGAAGAATTTCTTAAAACAGGAGAAATAAAAAAGCCGATTAGAAAAGTAAAGGCCGATGTGAAACCACATTCACCAGAAAAAATTTTAAGCCTCGATACAATCATCAAACAAAATCACCGTTGCAGTCAAGAAGTAAGACCATTTTTTCAAACGGTTATTCCTACCTTTCATTTTACGACCCACATCCAGGAATATTTTAAAAATCATGCCGGGAACACCTACCGTGAGGCGGTGGATGCCTGGTATGAGGAAGAAAAACGAAAAAAAGTTCCATCCTATACGAAAAAAATTCCCCCACAATTTGAATACAATCAATTCATCCGTGACTATTTTGCTGACCCGAACAATCAAGGGAAGAAGCACAAAGAGGCGGTAGAAACCTGGAAGAAGATCAAGCAGCTTCCTGGCAGTAATCGCTATTCATCTACCCATGTGTGAAGAATTCCTATGATCTGTCTATCAAACATAATAGGCTGGAATAAAGCAGGTTGCATGAAACGATTTAGTTTGTTTTTTAGTTTCCTATTTGTCGTTATCAGCATTCTTAGCGCTTGCTCCACGAACACACCTCTAGAACTGGTCAGTGCAGAAGCAGATTATTGTGAATGATAAAAGTAAAACAGGCTCCACTATTCTGCAAGAAGGTGAGAACGCAGGAAAAGAAGTCGTGCCGACAGCCCTGTATTACACATTTGTGATTAAAAATGTAGGGTATAGAAAGGTTGGAGACGTAAGTAAAGGAGTAGGCCTGGAGGTTAGGTAGGATTGAACCTGCCGAAAAATTAGTAACCGCTTCTCATGAAG
>JAZUQD010000230.1:0-1713 GCA_045605505.1 Pradoshia sp. | reverse complement strand
AGTAATGTTTCATAATTTGGCTGTGTCTTCTCTCCTATCGACTGGGCACCAGCTAAATCATCTGCCAAATATTTCGGCAGTTCCCCGGCAATTGTAATCGCCCCGACTGGTTTAACTCCCAAAATAGCTGCATCCTCCATCGATTCAAGGCTAGCGGTAGCGATTTCTTTCACTTCAGATGGAACCTTGTATTCTTTATCTAGGTAAGTAATGGTTTGTGTTTTATCCTCTGATTGCTTGCTCTCATCTGCTTTTGCTATATTTTCAGATTGATTTGTTTTTGTCTCCGTACTGTTACACGCTGCCAGACTTAGGCAAGTCATTGCTGATAATCCCACTATTAATAAATTCTTTTTCACATTCATTTTCTATCATCCTCTCTTATCTTCACATTTTTATGTATTCGTTTTCATATCTGTAAAAAGCTGTTTTACCTACCCTCCAATTTCCAATTTATTCGCAAAAGTTGATAATGATAATCATTATCAGTTATTATATAGAATATATATTAATAACCTGAAATTTTCAATAAATTTTATGTAAAATTTTGATTTTTTATGATTTATTTGTCATTTGGTTTCGTAAATCAAATAGGAATGAGGGACAATATGAACCAGACACTTCCAGAAAATCTTTTTGAAAGCAGCTTTCCCTGGGTGCAGCATGTATCTTTACCTAACACTTGGCAAGTTGATATGAGTGATCCAAAGCAGGAACGTTCCTATCGCATTTTCATTTACAGGCCTGAAACATCCCCCCCTGCTGAGGGATATCCGATAATCTATGTGTTGGATGCCAACGCTGTATTTAGCACATTTGTTGAAGCGGTGCGTGTACAGAGTGGGAAACCAGAAAAAACTGGCGTATTCCCTGCTATTATTGTCGGAATTGGCTATCAAACAGATCAACCCTTCTCACCATATCGTGTTTATGACTTTACCAGACCCATATCAAATAAAGATTTACCACCGCACCCAAAAGGATTGGAATGGGCCCCTCATGGCGGCGCTGAGCATTTCACCACATTTATCAGGGAAGATATAAAACCAGAAATAGAGCGCATGCTGTCGATCAATAAAAGCAAACAAACGCTATTTGGCCATTCGCTTGGAGGATTATTTGTATTACAAACTCTTTTTTCACAGTCGGAATTATTCAATACATATATTGCGGGCAGCCCTTCGATTCATTGGGATCCACAATTTTTCATGATACAGAAAGAGGCTTTCATCCAAACATTAAAGCAAACAAGTCGTCAACTACATGTTTTAATTGGTGTAGGGGAACTCGAAAAACAGCATTTTAGTGGGATGAACAAAAATGCTTTTGAAATGTACGAGGACCTCCATGAGTTGAATCCATATGGAATTCATATTCAGTTTAAGGAGTTCTCTGATGAAAGTCATGTCTCTGTATTATTGCCACTAATAAATCGTGCCATTAGACTTTGTAGCATATAAACGAATGTAACAGGGGCGAATTCTGAAAACGAAAAAAACCGCCCATAAGGAACGGTAGGATAAAATTCTTTAGTTTTTATTAATGATTTGATTTCTAAATACTTGCAAGCTTTCTGTTTCATTTAATGCCTTTAGCTCTTGTTCAGTTAGCTTGCCTGTTCCCTTACTGATTACATATACTTTTAGCTGCTTTTTCCCCCATTGCTGATATACATCCTCCACGCTATTGTAAAATAGGTCAATTTTATTCCCT
>JAZUQD010000229.1:0-9800 GCA_045605505.1 Pradoshia sp. | reverse complement strand
CCAGCTTTATTCACATACTGTGGATAAAGCTTGTTTTATTAACTGAATTCTTTTATACTTGCAAAGTAAATTTGTGAAAAATGTCGAAGAATCCCTTATTTAATAAGAAATAGATAGAGAATGATGTAGATTGGTGGCAGGTGATAGAAATGAAAACAAAAATGTGGACAGTGGATAAAGTTGTGGATAAAAACGAAAGTTATCCACAAATCGAGGAAGCGGCTCGAAAATTAAAGGCAGGGGAACTGATCGCCTTTCCAACTGAAACGGTCTATGGACTTGGGGCGAATGCCTTAATGGGGTCATCGGTAGCAGCTATTTATCAAGCAAAGGGAAGACCGAGTGATAACCCATTAATTGTTCATATTGGGGATAAAGAGCAAGTGCATGGTCTTGTAAAAGAGATTCCTGCAGTCGCTGAGAAACTAATGGATCAATTTTGGCCAGGTCCTTTGACGTTAATTTTCGAAAAGAAAGAAGGAGTCTTCCCGGATGTAGTGACAGCAGGGCTTTCCTCGGTAGCGATCCGAATGCCAGATCATCCCGTTGCGCTTGATTTACTAAAGAAAGCTGGCTGTCCAACTGCGGCACCGAGTGCAAATCTGTCCGGGAAACCAAGTCCGACAACGGCAGAACATGTTCGTGAGGATTTGGATGAGAAAATTGCGGGGATTGTTGATGGAGGTCCAACTGGGGTTGGTTTGGAATCGACAGTGCTTGATGTGACAGGGGAGATCCCACAAATTCTTAGGCCGGGCGGAATTACACGTGAGCAGCTGGAGGAAGTAGTCGGTGAGGTGTCCGTTGACCCTGGTTTGCTGAAGGGAAGTGATGCCCCGAAAGCGCCTGGAATGAAATACAAACATTACGCGCCTAAAGCGCCACTGACTCTTGTAGACGGTACCCCTCAGTTCATCCAAACATTAATTAACGAAGAACGTGCCACGGGTAAAAAAGTAGGCGTATATACAGTTGATGAACATGCCCATCTCTATGAGGCCGACATTATTGTTACTGGAGGAACCCGTGAGGAATTGAATTCTGTAGCTGAAAAAATGTATGGCGTACTGCGCCAATTTGATAAAGAGCAACCGGATCTTATTTTTGGAGAAGTATTTTCGGAAAAAGGGATCGGGCAGGCTATCATGAATCGATTGAAGAAGGCCGCAGGAGGAAGAATCATTCAACAAGACAAGTTCTAATCGATCCGGGACAGGCATATGTTTACTAAAGAGCTAGTCCCGGGAGGTAACTTGAATGGAACAATGGATGGTTGAATTATTTGGCCTGCTTTTTATGGCTATGGCACTCGGAATGGATGCCTTCTCAATTGGGTTGGGAATGGGATCATATAAGCTGAGGCTAAGGCAAGTACTCATCATTGGGTTGACCGTTGGTGTTTTTCATATGTGGATGCCACTCCTAGGTATCTTTTCAGGGAAATTATTGTCCGCTCAGTTTGGATTGTTTGCCTCATACGCTGGTGCTGGTTTATTACTCTTTCTTGGGCTGCAAATGCTCATCTCCGGTATGCAGGGGAAAAGTGAGACAGTTGTGGCTCCGGTTGGAACCGGATTAATTCTGTTTGCGATAAGTGTCAGTCTGGATAGTTTCTCCGTTGGCCTTAGTTTGGGGATGCTGGGGACCCAAGCGCTGATGACTATTCTCTGCTTTGGATTTTCTGCTTTTTTTCTAACGGTGGCAGGCTTGCTGTTAGGGAGGAGAGTACATTCATTTCTCGGTAAATACAGCCTGATTTTTGGGGGAAGCATCATGTTTGCGGTTGGGTTAAAGATCATCCTGCACCTGCATGGATAAAGATGTGTATCAGATTCATCTGGTACATTTTTTTATTGTCCGTAAATATTCTATAATGGGTTCAGGAGGGAATAAACTTGAAGAACATTTTATTTGTTTGTACGGGGAATACATGCCGAAGTCCAATGGCAGAAGCTATTTTGCGAAATTATAAACAAGCTGATTTGGAAGTGAAATCAGCAGGTGTCTATGCATGCGGAGGACAAGCCGCTTCTGAGTATGCCGCAAAGGTTCTTGATCAACATAAAATAGCCCATGACCATGCATCATCCCCTTTAACGGGTGAAGACATCGAATGGGCAACCTATATATTCACGATGACGGAAAGTCATAAACAGTTAATTGCTATGAATTATCCTCAAGCCATTGAAAAGACATTTACCTTAAAGGAATTTGTTAAAAATGATCCCGCAGACAGGGATATTTTGGACCCATTTGGGGGAAATGAACAAATATATGAACAAACTTTCCTTGAATTATCCTACTGGATCAAAAAGCTTCTGGAAAAATTAAGAGACTAGATTTAGGATAGAGGATGGGCAGTTTTTAAAATGAAGGGAGCCGTTTAACATGAAAGTAATTATTGCATCAGATCACGGCGGAATTAATATAAGAAAAGAAATTATGAATTTAATGGACGAGCTTGAGATTCAATATGAAGATCTTGGCTGCGATTGCGAAACATCTGTTGATTATCCAGATTATGCCCTGCCGGTTGCAAAACGAGTGGCAAATGGAGAATTTGACAGAGGAATCCTTATTTGTGGTACAGGGATTGGTATGAGCATTGCTGCAAATAAAGTAAAAGGAATTCGAGCAGCGCTGGTACATGATATGTTTAGTGCCCAGGCAACAAGAGCTCACAATAACAGCAATATCCTAACGATGGGAGAGCGTGTAATTGGTCCTGGCCTAGCGAGAGAAATTGCCCGTATTTGGCTGACTACTGAGTTTGAAGGCGGTCGCCATGAAACAAGAATCGGGAAAATAGCTGAAGCGGAAAAATAAACGAAGAAAGGCAGTATGCAAATGAGTGAGCTAAAAGTAGAGGAAATAAAAACTCAAGTGACTGCCATTCTGAATGATCTGGAAGCTGCTTTTCCAATGAATGGCCGTCTGTTGGTAATTGGCTGCAGCACCAGTGAAGTGATTGGAAAACGGATTGGTACGAGTGGGACGCTCGAAGTGGCACAGGCTATTTTTGAAGCTTTAGTTGAATTTTCCAAGCAAAAGGGAGCCTATTTGGCTTTCCAAGGCTGTGAGCATATCAACAGAGCTTTAATTATCGAACGAACAACAGCGATTAAATACGGATTGGACGAAGTATCCGTTGTACCTGCCCGGCATGCCGGAGGGGCATTGGCAGCCTATGCATTTAGGAATCTGGAAGATGCAGTTGTAGTCGAGCATATTAAAGCAGACGCAGGCATTGATATTGGCGATACGATGATTGGAATGCACTTGAAGCATGTAGCAGTGCCGCTGCGTTCCACGGTTAAGCAGATTGGTCAAGCTCATGTGGCATTTGCCATGACAAGACCGAAACTGATAGGTGGGCCGAGGGCTCAATATGATAGATTTAATGAATAGAAATGTAAGTATTTTACGTCGATGGAATAAATGACTATTACCCTTTATCGTGCTAGAATTGAAGGGACTAGAGTGAAGAATTGTCCGTTTTGACGAAAAGGGAGGAAGCTAGAAGATGAGGTATTTGCAAGAGCAGGACTCACAAGTATTTGATGCAATTCAACAAGAATTGGGCAGACAACGTGGAAAGATTGAACTTATCGCTTCTGAAAACTTTGTCAGCGAAGCAGTGATGGAAGCACAAGGATCCGTTCTAACGAATAAGTATGCGGAAGGGTATCCGGGAAGACGCTATTACGGCGGTTGTGAGTATGTGGATATTGTTGAGGATTTAGCAAGAGAGCGTGCTAAACAGATATTTGGAGCGGAGCATGTAAATGTACAACCGCATTCAGGTGCTCAAGCGAATATGGCTGTTTATTTTACAATTTTGAATCCGGGAGATACGGTACTGGGGATGAATTTATCCCATGGAGGACACTTAACTCATGGCAGTCCTGTCAATTTCAGCGGGATCCAATACAATTTTGTTGAATACGGTGTTGATGAACAAACTCATCTTATCAATTACGATGATGTCAGAGAGAAAGCGATTCAATGTAAGCCTAAATTAATTGTTGCCGGAGCAAGTGCATACCCACGTACAATTGATTTCAAGAAGTTCCGTGAAATTGCGGATGAGGTGGGCGCTTACTTAATGGTAGACATGGCTCATATTGCTGGATTGGTGGCTGCCGGTCTTCACCCAAGCCCAATCCCTTATGCAGAATTCGTCACAACGACAACTCACAAAACATTGCGCGGACCACGTGGCGGAATGATTCTTTGTAAAGAAGAGTTTGCTAAAAAAATAGATAAGTCCATTTTTCCTGGTATCCAGGGCGGACCTCTTATGCACGTGATCGCCGCTAAAGCTGTGGCATTCGGCGAAGCGCTTCAGGATTCCTTCAAAGACTATGCGAAGGATATCGTGGAGAATGCAAAACGACTTGGCGAAAGTCTGCAAAAAGAAGGACTCACGATTGTTTCAGGTGGAACAGACAATCACTTATTGCTGATTGATGTTCGCTCCATTAACCTAACAGGTAAAGTGGCTGAAAAGGTATTGGATGATATCGGTATAACGGCAAATAAGAATACAATTCCATTTGATCCGGAAAGTCCATTTGTGACAAGCGGGATCCGTATTGGTACAGCGGCTGTCACAAGCCGTGGATTCCAATTGGAAGATATGGATGAGATTGCTGCAATTATCAGTCTCGCCCTCAAAAACCATGAGGATGAAGAAAAGCTGAAAGAAGCAGCAGAGCGAGTGACAAAGCTATCCAGTAAATATGAATTATATCCTGATTATTAAGGATATGCTTAAGGGGTATTGATGAGTCCATTAACGGCTTATTGATACCCCTTTTTTAAGGAATTGAGTAAACGTAAGGATTGGATTTTTTAGGAGATTTATCGTTTTAGCCCTTTTGCGACGAAAGAAATGCAACCCGCTATTAAACACTTACTCACTCACCATCCAGGTCTGTGACAAGTTGTTGGAAGAAGGAAGAAATAATAGGGAAGACTGTATAGAATGACGGATTTTTAAAAAACTAAGGCAGGTATATTTTTAAGTTAAATAAGCTTTAAATAGTATATTTTGGTAATCCGAAACTTGATTGAACAAATCGAGAATTTTCTGTACAATAAAACGAGTGTTAAAAAAGGAACATAAAGTGAGGAGAGATCCAATTGGGAAAAGTTTATGTGTTTGACCATCCGTTAATTCAACATAAGTTAACATTTATCCGTGATAAAAATACGGGCACAAAAGAATTCAGAGAATTAGTAGATGAAGTAGCTACTTTAATGGCTTTTGAAATTACCCGTGATCTCCCATTAGAAGAAGTCGAAATTGAAACGCCAGTCAGCAAATCAACATCTAAAACCATTGCAGGTAAAAAAGTAGCGATTATCCCTATTTTACGTGCCGGCCTTGGCATGGTTGACGGCATGATTAAAATTATACCGGCTGCAAAGGTTGGACATGTAGGGTTATACAGAGATCCTGAAACGTTGAAACCAGTTGAGTATTATGTAAAACTTCCTGCTGATGTAGAGGAAAGAGAATTTATCGTAGTTGATCCAATGCTTGCTACAGGTGGATCTGCTGTCGATGCGATCAGCGCAATTAAAAAGCGCGGCGCAAAAAATATTAAATTTGTTTGTTTGGTTGCGGCTCCTGAAGGTGTTAAAGCAGTAGAAGAAGCCCACCCAGATGTTGATATTTTCATCGCTGCACTTGATGAAAAATTAAATGATCACGGCTATATCGTACCAGGACTAGGTGACGCCGGCGATCGCTTATTCGGCACAAAATAAAAAAAACAATAGAGATGTTCAACAGCTGTTTTAGCTGATGAGCATCTCTTTTTTTTATTGAGTTTTAATTGGATAGGGTAGCTGCATAGCAGCTGGTGAATAAAAAAATAACCATTAAGCAGACAATGAATCTGTCTGCTTAATGGGAATGATTAAAACAGTACGTTCAAATTTTATTTTTTTCTCGTTCTTTTCTTAACTCTTCAATTCTCCTCATTTCTTCCTGATATTCTTCCTCCACTTTCGAAGTTACCGGAAGAAAGGACTCATTATTATAATCAATCCGTTTTCCATATCGGATCATTTCATAAATGATCATTCCATTGTTCGGCTTTCCATTAAACGTATGCATCGGGATAATATCGAAGAGCACATAATAGATAGCATAGAAAGCGAAGCGATCCCAAAATGTCTTATATTCCGTAATCCATTCATTAACAATGGATGTATTGATGAGGAGAGCAATCGCCAGGTTCATTAAAATGGGTCCCAAGTAGACACAAATGTAGGCGAACTTGTTCTCACGTTTTAAGTCATCGTACGAAAACCAGCTGTATAAATGGTAGTATCTGCGGATATCAATCATCCCAACTTTAATGAGGCGAGGACCTGATCCAATCGTCAGTCTCGGATTAATAACACCAAATAACCAGCTGACGATCAGGTAGCCCATCTCCCGAAGGAAAACGACGATAGGCAAGATGATAAAGGCAGAAGTTACTAATGATAAGAGATCGTAAAGTCCAAACATGATGTATGCACTCCTATCTTATAGGCTTGTATCCTGACATTCATACCCTCTCCTGTGTGTAAACTAAACGATTTTTTGATAAGAGTAACATGCTTCAAACAGTCTGCAGCCCATAGAGAAAGGATTCGATTGTTTAGTGGAAAGGGAAAGAAGTCTTATTTACATGCATAAGAGCTTGCAGTTAATCCATTCTAAAAAATAAGGATGGTGATTTAGAATCAGTGAAGCAAATTTTAATAGGAATCTTCATGTTTATTCAGTTTTTCGTATATATTCCGCATGGTTATGCTGAGGATACAGAGGTAGTTGTGATTGAAACAGTAAAAGATGAAGCACCTGACGAAGTAGCGGCAAAGCTGAATACAAAGTATCCAAGTATCAAACCGCGCTATTTTTATAATGTTGTATACACCGGTTTTTCGGCAAATGTTCCTTCCGCAATTCTTTCAAATTTACAAAACGAGAAATTAATTACGGCTATTTACCAAACAGGTTCACTGAAAACCTCTATTAAAAGAGACTCACAACCAAAAAGCCTGACGCACCTGAAATTTAATCATCAGCCATTTCGTGCTACAGGTAAGGGAGTAAAGGTAGGGGTCATTGATACAGGTATCGATTACACGCATCCTGATCTTAAGGCGAACTATAAAGGCGGGTATGATGTAATTGATAAGGATTCAGATCCGATGGAAACCATGGGGAATTCAAAAAATGCAACCATTCATGGGACACATGTGGCAGGGATTATTGGAGCTAATGGAAAAATGAAAGGAATCGCTCCTGAGGCCAGTATTTATGCATACAGAGCGCTGGGACCAGGCGGATATGGAACGACGGATCAAGTAATTGCAGCTATCGAGAAAGCAGTAAAGGACAAGATGGATATTATTAATCTGTCATTGGGAGATACGATGAATGGTCCTGATCTGCCTACGAGTATGGCTCTTGATAAGGCGGTAAAAAAGGGAATTGTAGCAGTCGTGGCCAATGGGAATGATGGACCGGCCATTTGGACGGTTGGATCACCAGGGACATCAGGAGGTGCGATAAGTATTGGGGCCAGTGCAGATGCAGGAAGAGCAAAGCGATTGAATTTTGCGAAGGACTGGACGGATATGAAGATTCAGCCTGTTATTGGTTCCCCGGAATGGAATTTCCCACATTCTATGTTACTAATGGATGCAGGCATTGGAAAAGAGAGAGATTACGACAACATTAAGGTGAAGAATAAAATTGTATTAGTTGAAAGGGGAATAATCCCTTTTAAGGAAAAGGTGAAAAATGCAACGAATGCTGGGGCTTTGGGTGTAATCATTTTTAATAATGAAGAAGGAGAGTTAAATGCTTCACTTGAAATGAATTCAAAAATACCAGTCATCACTATCAAGCAAAAAGATGGGTTAAAAATGAAGCGGGCGATGAAAGAGGGACCACTTGCCTGCAGTACGATCGAGATAGAAGAAAAAGAAAAAATGGCTAACTTTAGTTCCAGAGGACCAGTCATTCATACCATTGGGATAAAACCTGATGTGGTAGCACCTGGTGTAGGTATTGAAAGTACAGTTCCTGGAGGCGCCTATCTATCTTTACAGGGAACAAGTATGGCAGCACCATATGCAGCGGGGGTTTGTGCTTTGTTAAAAGAGGCTCATCCTGACTGGACTCCTGAACAAATTAAATCTGCTTTAATGACTAGTGCCAATCTGTTGAAGAATGAGAAACAAGAAATGTATCACACATTTGAACAGGGGGCAGGCCGGATAAATGTAAAGGATGCTCTTGAAGAGGATACGTTTTTAGCCCCTTCATCTGTTACTTTCGGCATGGCAGCCAATGGCCGTACGTATAAAGAAAATATAGTAGTAGAAAATAGGAGCAAAGACAAAAAGCATTATTATTTTTCAATTCCAAAAAAGGAAAGATTTAAGTCATGGAAGCTCCCAATGGCTTTTACGCTTGAAGGAGGCCAAAAAAAAACACTGGAGCTGCAACTTGAATTGGAAGATTGGAAAGAGAAAAAGGATCTTGAAGATGGGTATTTGTACCTCAATGAAACAGGACATTCTAAGGTTAGGCAGATTCCATATGTTTTTGCAATGAAAAATCCAAAGTATCCGATTGCTGAGGGGGTAGAGATTGAGCAAACAAAAGGCAAACGTCAAATAGATTTAAGCATTTATTTGCCGTTTGGAGCAGATTCTGTACGGTTTTCCCTCTATGATTCGGATTCGCTCATTTATATGAAGGATTTGGCGGAATTGAAAGATGTGAAAAGAGGAGTTTTCAAACAAAAGATTACTTTACCAGAAACAATTCAATCAAATTATTACGAAATTGTGACGGAAGTGGAGAAGAATCATCAAAAGGTAGTATTAAAACATACAATTTTCTTACAATTTCAGTTAAAATGAAATTTATATACTTATTTTTAACAGAACTGAGAATTTATTCTAGTATAGGTAATCGATTTACTACCTATCTGAATTGACAATCATTTTTGCCTATTGTATTCTTACATAGGGTATAAATGGTAGGGTTTTCAAATTGACAGACAAATTTCCATCTATCATGTCAATGAGGACGATGATAATTATAGCTTGTCCACCTATTCGTAGCAAAGGAGATTCGATGAAAAATAATCGCGGTGCTTTTCATGCAATAGGTTTACTGTCTGCGATTTTATCACAATGGTCAGTCCAATGCTAATGGGAATATTTTTTGGTGGTGGCCCGATAATTAATAATTGGAACCCCTTTTTAAATCCTTTGTCTCCTGAATCGGACTAAGCAACAGGAGTGAATGCTGCTATCCGTTCAATAAATAACTACTTAATGGAGAAACCTATCAAATGCTAGAAGTCCACATTGTTTTCAAACGCTATCTTAAATTCACGTTCACCTTATTATCCATTTATGTTATTCTATGGGGTGTAACCCCATATAAAGCAGAAGCATTGGGAATGACATTGGGTAGTATTATAGGTATTTATAATATCTGGCTTTTATCTAAAAAAACTGCTCAATTGGGTGAAATGGTGCAGAATGGACGCAGCATGAAATCACTTGGGACAATCTCAAGAATGGCAGCAGCCGTTTTGGCTGTAGCAATTGCCATGCAATACCCAGATAGTTTTAATGTCTTTTTTGTTGTATTGGGATTAATGACGGGTTACCTTGTCATTATGATAGATTTAACAATCCATAACATAAGGCGGGGGGAAAAGAGGTGAATATAGATTGAATCATGGAGCACCTACAGTCGAGTTATTAGG
>JAZUQD010000228.1:0-12715 GCA_045605505.1 Pradoshia sp. | reverse complement strand
TATCCTGAATGACTCCTTCTACATCCATAACAACGATTTGACTGTTGACATCCCCTTCTTCAATGATATCCTCCTCAAATAAAGTATCCTCAAATAGGCCTGTCATAGCAGACTCTTCACTAGAAAGTGATGAGATCGTATTCATAAGAACCGATACAAAAAATATAACTGCGGCTATTCCTAATGCCAACCATCTTTTTTTACTCATACTTTTTGTCCCCCAATCTTACATAAGTAGTTTAAATGTTCATATTATTCATGATAAAATTATTATAACACGAAATTGGGTAAAATTAGTATTTGAATTACCCAAACCTACAAGGAGGGAACACGATGGGCGAGCGCAGAAATATTTTCTTTTATTACAAAGAGGGGCAAGAAATGTTAGAAAGAATCAACACGTTAAAAGAAAACATAGTTAACTATGGGTTTACGACCGTTGATGAACATAAAGATGCCAATATCATTGTCAGTATTGGAGACGATGGTACGTTTCTTCAGGCAGTACGAAAAACAGGTTTTAGAGAGGACTGCTTGTATGCAGGCATTTCACTGAATAAACAATTAAATATGTATTGTGATTTTTATATTAATGATACTGAAAGTATGGTAGAAGCAGTCACCAAGCCCATCATTGAGGTGAGGAAATATCCTACAATTGAAGTAGCCATCGATAATGAAATTAGTTTTGAATGCTTAAATGAATGTACCTTCCGTTCGGCATTAATTAAAACACTTGCTATAGATGTCAAAATTGATGATATCTTCTTCGAGACATTCCGTGGTGATGGAATGATTATTTCTACACCTACAGGAAGTACAGCCTACAACAAGTCAGTTAATGGCGCAGTTGTCGACCCATTGCTTGACTGTATGCAGGTGAGTGAAATTGCATCAATGAATAATAATCATTATCGTACTCTTGGTTCTTCTTTTATTTTGGGGCCGCATCGTACTCTCTCCCTTCAAGTAAAAGATATTGAAAACGATTACCCGATTATTGGGATGGATAATGAAGCCATGAGTATCCAGGCGATCGATCGATTAGATTTTAAATTAAGTGGAAAATATATTAAAACCGTTAAGTTAAGGCATAATTCTTTTTGGGAAAAAGTACAAAGAACATTTCTATAAAGCAAAAAAGGATGATTCTTTTACGGATCATCCTTTTTAATAAAATTATTGCAGTTTAGATAGCTCGGTTTCCATGTTTCTTAACTGGATGCGCATGATTTTACCGCTGATTGTTTTGGGTAATTCCTCAACAAAGGCAATCTTCCTTGGATATTTATAAGGAGCAGTCAGTTGTTTCACATGGTCTTGGAGGTCCTTAATTAATTGAGGACGATCGGGATCCACCCCTTTCTGCAAAACAATGAACGCTTTTACCACTTGTCCTCTTACATCATCCGGGCTGCCTATAACAGCACATTCTTTCACATCAGGATGCTTAACCAATGCATCCTCTACCTCAAATGGTCCGATTGTATAGCCCGAACTGATGATGATATCATCACGTCGCCCTTCAAACCAAAAATACCCATCTTCATCTTTTTTTGCCTTGTCTCCAGTAATATAAAAATCCCCTCTAAACTGCATGGCTGTACGTTCAGGATCCTTATAGTACTGTTTGAATAATGCTGGGGTTTTAATATGGACCGCTATATCACCAACTTCTCCAGTTTGACAAATTCGTCCCTCATCATCAATGATTTCAACTATATTTCCCGGAGTGGGTTTTCCCATGGATCCCGGCTTTATATCCATCCCCTTCATGACACCAACAAGAAGCGTATTCTCTGTTTGTCCATATCCATCACGAACCGTAACTCCAAAATATTTTTGAAATGTATCTATTACTTCTCTATTTAGCGGTTCTCCTGCAGAGACAGCGCTGTGTAAGCTACTTAAACTATATCGGTCGAGGCTGTCTACCTTTGCCATTAATCGATATTCCGTAGGCGTACAGCACAAAACCGTTATTCTATGCTGATCAATTAATTGTAAATATGTTTCTGCTTCAAATTTACCATGATAAATAAAGCCTGTAGCTCCCGAACCAAGGACTGATAAGAATGGACTCCAAATCCACTTTTGCCAACCAGGCCCTGCTGTAGCCCATACAACATCCTCTTCTCCGATTGACAGCCAATTTGATGCCGCGGTCCTAAGATGTGCATATGCCCAGCCATGAGTATGTATGACTCCTTTTGGGTGCCCCGTAGTACCAGATGTATAGGATAAAAAAGCAATCTGATCTCTGCTTGTTTTTACTAGTTCTAACTCCTCAGAAGCATGTCCCATTCGTTCATCCAACTGAATCCAGCCTTCTTCATCGCCATTAATGACAAATGACTTAAGAGATTCCTTCGCTAGTATATCTGTGAATAAAGAGGTATAGGGGCTATGAACAATGACTGCCTTGGCTTCCGAATGGGTCCTTCGATAAACAAGATCCTGTTTTCGAAGCATTTCTGAACATGGTATGACCACTGCCCCAATTTTCAGTACCGCCAAATAAGTTACATAGGCTTCAATTAAGCGAGGGATCATAACCAACACTTTATCTCCCTCCCTTATCCCTTCCTCCATCAAAATGTGACCAACTTTATTTACTTTTTTAATTAATTCCCCATACGTAATTTGTTGCTTTTTTCCAGACTCATCCTCCCAAATTAAAGCTGTTCTGGAGCCATCCTTTTTATATTTCTCCACTTCACTGACTAAATTATATTGTTCCGGTGCGATCAGGCTGTGATTTTCCATCTCCCTTTCCTCCTCTAAACAAATAATGGTAATCATTTTCCATTATACATCCATTTACAATAAATGAGTCAGAAAATTCAAAATGATGTCCCACTCGGAAGAATTTATCATCCCAAGTTTAAAGAGTGGGCAAGAATGGCCACAAAAAAAGAAAGCGGATTTAAAATCCGCTTTCTGTAGCCATATTATTTAATTATCTGGAGAATCCTCCACCCAATTGTTGCTCAGCCATTTGAACAAGACGTTTAGTGATCTCTCCACCAACAGAACCGTTAGCACGAGATGTTGTTTCTGCTCCAAGTTGTACTCCAAACTCAGAAGCGATTTCGTATTTCATTTGATCAAGAGCTTGTTCAACTCCTGGTACCAAAAGATTGTTTGAGTTGTTAGACATGTGTTTTTCACCTCCTTGTGATAATAGAGTGTGTAAAAACACATATCTTCATTCCAGATTTAGAATGGTAATTGTTCACAAATAATTCTAGAATAAATCCTCTGTTTCTGACTTCTCCTTTTGACCTGTGAATATCAACATTTCCGTATTCTCAAGCGCCTCACTAATCAGTGGATCAAAGTCGACAAAGCTTTCGTAATGACCGACTTTTTCTCTTTTTGGCTTTGTTTTTGGGTTAGAAGGTGTAAATACTGTACAGCAATCCTCATAAGGACGTATTGAAATATCATGAGTTTCAATTTTTTCTGCAATCTCAATAATATCCGTTTTATCCATTGCAATAAGCGGTCTAAGAATCGGGGTATTTGTCACCTCGTTTATAGTATACATACTTTCCATCGTTTGGCTGGCAACCTGCCCCAGACTTTCACCCGTTACAATCGCAAGCCCATTTTGTTTCTCCCTGATAGCATCTGTGATTTTTAACATCAATCTGCGTGTTGTTGTCATTGTATAGTTATCGGGTATTTGTTTTTGAATCAACTTTTGAATTTCAGTAAATGGGACAACATGTAAGACCATTCGACCATTTACTTCTGCCAGCTTATTAGCCAGATCAATTACCTTTTGCTTTGAGCGCTCGCTTGTGAAAGGAGGACTGTAAAAGTGCACACATTCAATCTCCACTCCCCTCTTCATGGTCAAATAACCAGCGACAGGGCTATCAATTCCTCCAGAAAGCATAAGCATAGCTGAACCGCTGCTTCCAACTGGCAAACCACCAGCACCAATGATTTTTTCACCAGTGATATAAGCGGCATCTTTTCTGACTTCCACTCTCAATTTCAAATCAGGATTGTGGACATCAACCTTTAGTCCGTCTACATGCTGTAAACAATAGCCCCCCACTAATCCATTTAAATCATATGTTGAATATGGAAATGTTTTATCAGCACGTTTAGCATCAATTTTAAATGTACGGATTTCCCTGGTTAAATGATTGATATAAAATAAGGCAGATTCCTGAATTGCAGAAATTTCTTTTTCTACTTTCAGTGCCGGACTTACGGAGGAAATTCCATATATTTTTTTAACAATATCCAAAATCGGCAGGTAATCTGCACCTTGTAAGTGAATGTACATTCTCTCATGCTGTGCCTCAATACGAACTTCGGGATAATCTACCAATGCATTTTTTATATTTTTACGTAACTTAGCAATAAAGCCTTTACGGTTTCTTTTCTTTAATGTAATCTCACCGTAGCGGATTACGATATGATCAAATTTTATCATTTCTTTCTTACCTCACTTAACATTTGGATGGCTCTTTCAATTTCTTTAAGCGCTTTGTCTATTTCTTCGAGCGAATGATCATAGTCCAAACTGATTCTTATAGAACTACTGGCTATTTGCTCATTTTTTCCCATAGCAAGAAGTGTTTGGCTAACCGTTTTTTTCTTCGATGAACACGCACTATTTGTGGATACATAGATCCCAAACTCCTCCAAAGTATGAACGAAGGTTTCTGATTTAAGTCCAGGAATGGAAAAATTAATAATATGCGGAGCTGCATGTTCTATAGGTGAATTAATAACAACATTCTCCATACAGGATAGACCCTGCAGGATCCGGGAACGCCATTCGTTCATTCTAACAATGCCTTCCTTGCTCTTTTCTTTTACCATTCTCATGGCTTTAGCTAACGATACAGCACCAGCCAAGCTTTCCGTGCCACTGCGCAGCCCTCTTTCCTGGTTGCCCCCTGACATTAAGGGTGAAAGTGTAACTCCTTCTCTTGCATAAAGAATTCCTGTTCCTTTCAGTCCATGGAATTTATGTCCTGATAAAGAAAATAAATCAATATAAGCATCACGTAATGATAGTTCAACCTTGCCAAATCCCTGAACTCCATCTACATGATAATGTATTTTAGGATAATTCTTTAGGAGATCCCCAATTTCATAAATAGGTTGTATAGTGCCTACTTCATTATTAACATGCATAACCGACACCAAAATGGTATCTTCACGTATGGCTTCCTTTACTTGTTCCAATTCCACTCTGCCATCTTGATTGACAGGCAGATAGGTTACCTCATATCCGATTTTCTTTAACTGTTCGAACGGGTTTTTTACGGAAGGATGTTCAACGGAGGAAGTAATAATATGCTTCCCTCTATTTTGATAATTTTCAGCTATCCCTTTAATAGCTAAATTATTGCTTTCAGTCCCTCCTGAAGTAAAGATAATTTCAGTACCCTTAACTCCCAGAAGACTCGCAACCTGCTCTCTTGCCTGTGTCAGCAGCTTTTCAGACTTACTTCCGAAACCATGCAAAGAGGAAGGATTACCCCAATAGTCTTCTGAAACTTTTTTAAAGGAATCAATAACTTCCTTATAGGGTTTTGTTGTTGCGCTATTATCTAAATAAATCATGCTTTTTCCCCTTCCTATCAATAAGAAAATGTAGCATATCCCGTCCTGTTTATAAAGTAATTTTCTCTATTGGCTACATCTTATGCCGAAATAACAAAGTAAAAGACCAGACTGGTAAGTCCAGACTGGTCTATACATTGCTATGTTCAAGATACTCTTGAATTTTTTTTAATGAACCAGGTTCTACTTTCTCAATTGCTTCAGCAGCTTGCTCCAGGGCATCCTGGTATTGATAATTGCGGAATTGCTTTTCTGCTTCCGTCAGTGCAACAGCGACTGTTGGGTATTGTCTCCTATATCGGTTTCCATATTGGATCACCTTCTCAGCCATCAGCACTTGTTCAGTTAATTCAACAGTAGCCTCCTGAACACGACTAACCGCTACACTTGCAATATCAAGATGGTGCATGACCGCATTCATATTCAATGGCTTTTCTTCTAATTTCCCCATAACTTCCGCAATACTTTCTTTTGCTTGCACGACCATTAATTCATAGGATGTCGGCATTCCAGGAATATTGCTTGATTTAATGATCCTTAAAGATTCAGCCATGCTTTTTTGCAGCTTTCTGATCAATTCTCTTGATTCCATTTCATCCTTGCGAAGAGTATTCAATTTCTCTTCAAATTCCTTTTGTAAGCCTTCCAGTGTTTCCAATTTGGATTCTAGCTCGATGATGTCCTCTTTCAATGCTGTATAAGCGGTCTCTTTTTCATATATTTTTTCTTTGAGCATTTCCCATTTTGATTTTAAGGTAATCAGCGTTTTGTCGATATTAGATCGCGCTTCCAGCTCTTTTTCAGGCATTTGATAAATTTGTTTAACCAAATTAGTCTCTTCATCAAGCCTATCTAGCTGATCAATGGATTGATCCAGTTTTTGCTGATACAAATCTTTAACGGATAACACATACTGACGGGCCATAACCTCTTTTTCCAGAAGGTCATAATAAGATTGAATGGACTCATTTAATTCTTCAATCCCCTTTGCGGCTTCTTCAATATTGGCGTCCGCAATGTAAGTTCTGTATTTCTCCAAATCCTGTTCCATTTTTTCAATTTCCGTCTCAAAATACATATGGCCCAATGGATACCCTTGCTCACACATTTCCATATATCCCATTTTGAGTTCATGTAAAAGTCCTGGTATATGTATTTGGCAATGACCAATTAAATCAGGGATAACATCTAATTTCTCTTTTAGATTTTGTAATTTCGCCTGGATTCCAAGTACCTGCTCTCTGGCTTCAAGATAATCGCCTGAATCTGTCTGATTCGTGAATATTTGAAAATCATGAGCGAGTTTTTCAAATTCCTCTTCAAGCTTTTCCGCTGCTTCTCCAAAACTATGACGATGTGCCAATAGTCGTTTCTTTTCTTCACGGTAAGCCATTAAAAGCTCTTCTACCAGCTTTTTATTTTGTTCCTCACTGCCCACAAGTTCATTCAATTCATGAAGCATAGCCGAGAGTGTAATCTCTATTTCATCAATAACGTGCTCAATTTGTCTTTGAACTTGTACTGACTTATTGAACCGGTACTTGTCCGCATATTCCTCTGCATCAAAAAGCAAAGTTTCAACCTCGGCAAGTCGATCCGTTTGGATAACATCCCACTCATTGCGCCATCTTTCAAACATTCTTTCTGTTTGCCCAGTCATATTTAAGCTTTTTACTCGGGCTAGTTCTTCGGCGATTGGCCTGTTCATGATGTCTATTTTTTTATCTGCAAGTCGATCTATTTCTCTGTAGTGCTTCTTCCTTGCCAATATTCCAACAATAAAAGCAATGAAGATAATCACCAGTATCCCTATCACATACTTCATATGAAGCCTCCTATTCAAAACGAGACAAATAATATATAAATAAGTTCATATCAATGATTTAATGATAACATGGTATAAAGTATTTTTAACTAATAAAATCTACTTTTTCTACAAAAAATTGTCCATTGCTCTCTTTTAGTGTCCAGAAATGATAAGGAATTAAAAAAATATGTCGAAAAGGAGGCCTTTTATATGAGGATAAAGGACGGACATGTACATACCCCATATTGCCCACACGGAACAGATGAACCTATTTCTGCTTATATCGAAAAAGCAATTGACCTAGGGTATGAAGAAATTACCTTTACAGAACACGCTCCTTTACCTAAAGGATTCATCGATCCGGCACCTACACGTGATAGTGCCATCCAAATGGAAGAGTTATTCACATATATAGAGGAAATAAAGCGCTATAAACAGAAGTATGAAGCGAAGATTACCATTAATATCGGGCTGGAAATGGACTACATAGAAGGCTGGGAAAGTGAAACAAAAAAATTTCTTAATGAAATTGGTCCTTATTTGGACGATTCCATCCTATCTGTTCATTTTTTAAAGAATCAAAACCAATGGTTCTGCCTGGATTACAGCGAGATAGAATTTGGTATGATGATTAAACAGTATCAGTCTGTCGATTTATTATATAAAGCCTATTACCAAACCCTTCAAAAATCGATTATAAGTGATTTGGGCCCATTTAAGCCTAAACGGATTGGCCATATTTCTTTGATAACAAAGTTCCAGAAAAAGTTCCCAAGCAAAGAGAATATAGAGTCCTATTTACTGCCGATCCTTTCATTAATAAAAGAACAAGGGTATGAACTGGATGTAAATACTGCAGGTCTTTTTAAACCCTTATGTGGTGAAATATATCCCCCCATCCCTTTTATTCAAACAGCGATAAACATGGGGATTCCTCTCTGTTATGGGTCTGACGCTCACCACCCAATGGATCTTGGGAGAGGATTAGATACACTAGATCCTAAAATCTTTGACTTACGATAAATCGTTGAGCATCCGATCAGCTAGGAACCGGACAATTGCGGTCCTCAAATAAACAGTCTTTAAGAAAACGTTCAATTTCTATTTGATAGGTGTTTATAAAGTATAATTCGTTCGGGAATAGTTGCCAAACCTCAATGAAATACTGGGCCTGAATAAAGGGTTCATTCAGCAAAGCTTTTAGCTTCATAACGAACATAGACGAATTAACCTTTTTTAATTCACCGCTATCCATTCCGGCATCAAGAAATAAATTAATATAGAATTTTTCTTTCGATAAATACGTGGTATATATTTCTCTGTTCAAACTTGAGTCTACTGAAATTTCTCTTAATACAAGACGAGTTAACAAGTACTTATCTCTGTAATATCGCAAACAAAATTTGGTATACTTTAAGATACATTCTCTGGGACCAATTATAGGAAGTTGCTCAGCTATACTCTCAATTCCTTTCGTATAACCTTCAAAAAAATCTGTAAAGCAATATTCCAAAAGTCCTTGTTTATGCTGAAAATGGTACGCAATATTAGCTGAATTACCTCCAGCACGACGGGCAATGTCCCGGATTGAAGTGGCCGAGTAGCCCTTCATATAGAATAAATAGACAGCCGCTTCAAAAATATCATCTTTTTTAGTAGATAATTTATCCATAAATTCATTTCTCCCTTTGATGATCATTTTATTAAGAATGTTGGATAATAAAAACTGTCTTTACATGCCAAACAGGTCTTTCACCGGATTTCCCTTATATGAACTAGTTCTTCTTTTAGGGGACTTATCCTTCAATAACTTATCGACAAAAAAACCAATACTGACTATGGTTAGATGTTATTCTCAAGAGGGATGACAAGGAAAGGAGAATGATGATGTTTCAAGCCGAAAAATATACAAAACCAAAATCACAAAACTATCAATTGGTCGTAAAACAACTTAAAGCACTAATTGAAGGGGAAACAAATTTAATAGCCAATTTGAGCAATGCATCCGCCTTATTGAATCAATTTTTAGATGATGTAAACTGGGTAGGGTTCTATCTTTATGAGGAGGAGCAGCTTATTCTTGGTCCATTTCAAGGTCTACCAGCCTGCATACGAATTCCTTTAGGTCGAGGAGTTTGCGGAACAGCAGCTGAAAATAAAGAGATACTCAGAGTCATGGATGTTCATCAATTTCCCGGACACATTGCCTGTGATGCTGCGTCTCAGTCAGAAATAGTGCTGCCAATACTGAAAGATGGCCGTCTTATCGGTGTACTCGATATAGACAGTCCATCAAAGAACCGCTTTGATGAAGAAGATGAAATTGGTTTAAAGCTATTTGTTGATACACTAGTTCAATCCATCTAATAAACAAAAGGGCTAAGCTCCGTTTTCCGGCTTAGCCCTTTTTCTATCAACTGGAAACAACTACTTGATTTTTACCCGATCTTTTAGCTGAATACAGGGCGTCATCTGCCCGTTGGAAAAGAGTTTTAATTGTATTATTTGTATTCTGATTGGATTCCCAATAGGATACTCCACATGAGATGGTAACCGGGGGATTGGTTTCTTTCCTTACTGTTTCAACTAGCCTCTCCGCAACCGCCTCTCCCGTACTTCTCGTTGCTTTCGGAAGGAAAATGGCTAACTCTTCTCCTCCCCATCGAGTACCTATATCCGTTTCTCTAATACTATTTTTAATTAAATCTGCCACCTGAATAAGGACTTCATCCCCCGTTTGATGTCCATATGTATCATTTGTCAGTTTGAAGTCATCGATATCAATTAATATAAAAGTTCCTTCAGTTTCAGAATGAATTAATTCAAGCATTCTTTCTTCAAGATAATTTCTCGAATATAGACCTGTTAAATAATCTGTGATCACCATCTTTTCTAGTTTTTCTCTTAAAATAGAGTTAACAAAAGCCATAGAAGAATGATGAATTAAAGATTGCATTAATTTAAACATATCAAATGTAAAATGATACGGGGTTCGATGAAGGACGATGCAAAATCCATCCATTTTCCCACTATGAATCATCGGAAAAGCCATTAGTGATTTATAGTAGCCATCCTGCCCGACTTTATCGGAATCCATGTCCCCAATATACAAAGCTTCTCGATCTTGTTCCAAGCTGGCTTTAACATATTGAACATAGTATTTAGATGCGTCTTCATTGAAAAAAGGTGAACTTCCTGGCACAAGTTTTGCCTGTCTATTATTAATCATAAAAAACCCAACTTCATCCGCCAGAAAAGATTTGTTAATTTGTTTTTTCATATAACTAACGGTTTCACTAAGTCTTAAATTAGAATTAAGACGATGAGATGTTTCATTAATTAAACGTAAATCGGCAATTAAACGTTTCGACTGCTCATATAATTGAGCGTTTTCAAGTGCTCCTCCTGCTGTATTAGCTAATAGTGAGATAAATTCAATCTCATTATCCGGGAAGATAACTGTTTCTGGTGTAATGACCTGTAAAACACCATAGACTCCCTGCTTCCCTAATAAAGGAGCATACAAAACAGAATTATTCATTTCTATTGCATCCTCAATTTGAACACAGCCAGAAACGTAAGCCTGCATGGCTGATAAATTCTCCCCGTCCATTTCAAGACTTTTGATCGGAAGATTTAATGTATGATCACTATCCTGTGACATTAATAAATAATACACAAAAGAGGGGTATACTTCACGCAGCGTTTCAATTACCTCAACCAAAACGGAATGCATATTCATTGAGGAATGAAACTCAGTTGTAATCCTTTGCAAGAGCTTATACCGTTTCTCTTCTTTTTTTCTATTTGAAATATCGATTGCTTTATAAAGCAATTCTCCTATTACATTCTTCAGTTCAGAAAAATCAATTCTAGTTTCACTTCTTATCTCTCTATTTTCAGAAAGAACGACAAACAGTCCCAGTAATTCGCCATTGTAATATAAGGGAATACCAAGAGCATTTGAGGTATTATTTAAGGATAAACACGCTTCCTCGCACAATTCTTTTCGCGATGAATTCAGCACTGTATCAAGCGCTATTTTGTTAGCAAATTGATTTTGACGACCCGTCACTGAAGCTACCTTTTCCAAGTAAACCCTTTCTTTCCATGGGTCGTTAAAATAACACGCGATCTCATCCATCATTAGCAATTCCAGCAAGAAGTCTACCATTTTATTTGTAAATCTTCCTAAAAAGAGATCATTATCATCTTCAATCATACAGTCTACAAATATGCTTTTTATTTTTAATTCCCAATTCAGACTCAATTGATTATCTACCATCACATTAATCAACACCTGTGGTTATCTTTCATCCCATGATTCCATGGAATTAGATAGATTTTTTAAAACTAATACTTTATACCTATTTTACCAATATATGCTAAAATAAGCACTACTTTCTTTCAATAATAATGACTTTTTTTATTTTACCTTTGGAGAGTACATTGATTTGTATCATTCCCAATCCAGAGAATCCCTTGACTTATGTTCCAATTAGTTATACAATACTCTTTGTGTAAAATATCGCAGCTTATGTTCACATCTTTATGTGTTCATTTCATTCCTCTAACAAGAGGTGTATCTTGTAACCCGCTGCTGCTAGGGCGAAGGTACATGAAAATGAAATGGCAGTAATGTTTGTAAACAGCGGTTTTTATTTTACAAAAATAAAAACATTCAAGGAGGAGTCCTCTTATGGCTCGTTATACAGGTCCAAGCTGGAAATTATCCCGTCGTTTAGGTATTTCCCTAAGCGGTACAGGTAAAGAATTAGAAAAGCGTCCTTACGCTCCAGGACAACACGGTCCTAACCAACGCAAAAAGCTTTCCGAATACGGTTTGCAATTGCAAGAAAAACAAAAACTTCGTCACATGTACGGTGTGAACGAACGTCAATTCCGCACAATCTTTGATCGTGCTGCTAAATTACCTGGTAAACAAGGTGAAAACTTCATGGTTCTTCTTGATTCTCGCCTTGATAACATCGTTTACCGTTTAGGTTTAGCTCGTACTCGTCGTCAAGCTCGTCAGCTTGTAAACCACGGACACATCTTGGTTGATGGACGTCGCGTTGACATCCCATCTTACCGTTTAGCTCCTGGTCAAGTTATCGGCGTACGTGAAAAATCCCGTAACCTTGATATCATCAAGGAAGCAATCGAAGTTAACAACTTCGTTCCTGATTACCTAACTTTCGACGCTGAAAAGTTAGAAGGTACTTTCACTCGCTTACCAGAGCGTTCTGAATTACCAGCTGAAATTAACGAAGCTCTTATCGTTGAGTTCTACTCTCGTTAATTAATACGCTT
>JAZUQD010000227.1:0-3491 GCA_045605505.1 Pradoshia sp. | reverse complement strand
AGAGGGAAGAATAAATGAATAAGACGATTACATTTCGTAAGATGACTTTAGAGGATCTTGATGGTGTAATTGAGGTGGAGCATGCTTCGTTTACTCTGCCGTGGAGCAGGGAAGCCTTCTATAATGAATTGGTAAACAACCAGTATGCTTTCTACTTGGTGGCTGAGGATCAGGGAAAGGTAGTTGGTTATTGCGGTACATGGTTTATCCTTGATGAGGGGCATATCACAAATATTGCTGTTTTGCCCGAATGGAGAGGCCATAAAATCGGGGAAGAATTAATGGTACGGATGATGGGCAAGGCACAAAGCATGGGTGTGAAGAAGATGACTCTTGAGGTACGAGTGGGCAATCAAACCGCTCAAAGTCTCTATCGTAAAATGGGCTTTAAAGATGGCGGAATTAGAAAATTTTATTACACAGATAATATGGAAGACGCATTAGTAATGTGGGTGGAATTATGGTAAAAGATAATCAATTAATTTTAGGAATAGAAACCAGTTGTGATGAAACCGCAGCTGCAGTAATTAAAAATGGCCGGGAAATACTATCCAATGTAGTGGCATCACAAATTGAGAGCCATAAACGTTTTGGAGGAGTTGTCCCTGAAATTGCTTCAAGGCACCATGTAGAAGCAATTACGCTTGTAGTGGAGGAAGCATTAGAAAAAGCAGCAATCTCTTGGGAAGATCTCGATGGAATTGCGGTCACGGAAGGTCCTGGGTTAGTAGGTGCTTTATTAATAGGGGTAAATGCGGCAAAAGCAATGGCTTTTGCTCATGGGGTTCCACTTATTAATGTTCACCATATTGCAGGGCATATATATGCTAACAGGATCCTCACTGAGTTTTCTTTCCCTCTTCTTGCATTGGTTGTATCCGGTGGCCATACTGAACTGGTGCTGATGAGGGAGCATGGAGATTTTGAAGTTATTGGAGAAACAAGAGATGATGCTGCAGGCGAAGCCTACGATAAGGTAGCTCGTACGTTAAAGCTTCCTTATCCAGGTGGTCCGCATATTGACCGACTTGCACATGAAGGACAGCCAACGGTTAAATTACCACGTGCATGGCTAGAAGAGGATTCCTATGATTTTAGCTTCAGTGGATTAAAATCGGCTGTTATTAATACATTGCATAATGCCAATCAAAAAGGTGAAACCATAGCGTCTGAAGACCTCGCATGCAGCTTTCAAGAAAGTGTCATTGATGTCTTAGTGACCAAAACACTAAAGGCAACGGATGAATATCAGGTTAAACAGGTCCTGTTGGCAGGCGGTGTAGCTGCCAATAAAGGGTTAAGAGCTCGGTTAGAAGAAGCTTTTGCAGATAAAAAGGACGTGGAATTAATAATACCTCCACTTTATTTATGCACGGATAATGCAGCAATGATTGCCGCTGCAGGTAGTATTGCATTTGAAAAAGGTAAAAGAGCTGCGATGGATTTAAATGCAAATCCAGGTCTGATATTAGAATAAAAGTAAGGAGGATTACTTCTATTTTGGTAATCCTCTTCTTTTTGTTGATAAAAAGTTGACTGAAAAATGGAATGTCTCTGAAAACTGTGGATAAGTATGTGTTATCAACAGTTTCTGTGGATAATGGATTGAAAAACTGTGGATAATGTGGAAAAATCAAATTAAACCCTATTTCACAACTATAGTATTGTGGATAATAATGTTGATAAAAAACCAAGTCATTTCTGACTTGGTTTAAAATCGTGTTTTATTCGTCCTGTAAAGAGGTCCACTCTTCCATTAATGCTTCTAATTCTTCTTCTGCGATAGTAAGATTAGTTTGCAATTCTAAGGATTTTTCATGATCCTGATAGATTTCTGGTTCACATAATTGTATATTTATATCGGATATACGTGTATCGAGTTTTTCTATCATAGCTTCTATTTCTGTGATGCGCCTTTGACGCTGGCGCTCTTTCTTTTTAAGTACCTTATCTTCCTGATACGTGGTTTTATCAGTCCCTGAGCGATTGGAGGCAGTCTCTGCTTGTTTTTCTAATTCAGCAATTTCAGCCTGTTCTTGTTTTTTATGAATATAATAATCATAATCACCCAAGTATTCTGTTGCACCATCTGTGTTCATTTCTAATACTTTGTCCGCAATCCGGTTAATAAAGTATCGGTCATGGGAAACAAATAGAAGAGTGCCAGGATAATCAATCAGAGCATTCTCCAGCACCAGTTTACTGTCTAAATCCAAATGGTTGGTGGGCTCATCCAATATCAATAGATTGGCTTTTTGCATCATTAACTTGGAAAGAGCCAAACGTGCTTTCTCTCCGCCACTTAAGGTAGAGACAGGCTTCATCACATCATCACCACTAAAAAGGAAATTGCCCAATATGGAACGGATGTCCTTTTCAGGCTGGCCGGGGTAGTCATCCCATAACTCATTGAGTACAGTTTTCTTGGATGACAAATTAGCTTGTTCCTGATCGTAATAGCCGACTGTCACGTTAGTGCCGAACTGAAAACCTCCATTTAAAGCTGGAATCCTGTCTACTAATGTTTTTAATAAAGTTGATTTCCCAATTCCATTAGGACCTATCAACGCAATACTTTCTCCTCTAGTGATCCTGAATTTCAAATGACTGGCAACAGGTGTTTCATATCCAATGGCTAAATCATTTGCCTGAAGGACTTCGTTTCCACTTTGCACCTCAATATCAAAAGCAAAATTAGCTGATTTTTCGTCACCTAAAGGTCGATCCATCACTTCCATACGCTGCAGGGCTTTTTGCCGACTTTGTGCCCGTTTTGTAGTTGACGCTCTGGCCATATTCCTTTGGACAAAATCTTTTAATTTTGCAATCTCATCCTGTTGTTTTTCATAAAGCTTAAGATTACGCTCATATTCTTCTGCTTTTTGATCCAAGTAATTGCTATAATTTCCTGTATATTTCTTAATGGATGTTCGTGAAAGCTCCATTACTTGATTAACGACTTTATCGAGGAAGTAGCGATCATGAGATACAATTAGGATCGAACCTGGATAGGATTGCAGATAGCCTTCAAGCCAGCTTAATGTATCAATATCAAGATGGTTAGTTGGCTCATCAAGAATGAGCAAATCAGGCTTCGTTAATAATAATTTACCTAGAGCCAGTCGTGTTTTCTGTCCGCCGCTTAAGCTGTTAATAGAGGTAGTATAATCATAATCGGAAAAACGTAAACCGTGTAAGACGGAGCGTACATCTGCTTCCATTTGATATCCACCAGAATTTTTAAATTGCTCTTGCAGACGGTCGTAGTCTTTTAAAACCCGATTATACTTTTGTTCATCATTATAGACAGAAGGATCAGCCATTGATTTTTCTAAGGATCTTAACTCAGCTTCTTGTTTTTGTAAGCTTTCAAAAACAGAAATCATTTCATCCCAGATAGAACGGTCTGATTGCAGGCCTGTATTTTGGGCCAAATATCCAATCGAAACTTCCTTAGGTTTATAGATTTCTCCGCCGTCATGTGAAAGGTG
>JAZUQD010000226.1:0-5858 GCA_045605505.1 Pradoshia sp. | reverse complement strand
ATTACAGCATTGTTCATCCCTACTGGCTGGCTCCCGAATGAAACGATGGCTGCCTTGGTAGATCCTATGATTAAGTTTTTACTACCATTATTAATCGGTTACACAGGCGGAAAAATAATTTATGACACTCGGGGTGGAGTTGTAGGTGCTACAGCTACGATGGGAGTTATTGTCGGAGCGGACATACCAATGTTCCTTGGTGCCATGATTATGGGACCAGTTGGAGGATTAGCCATCAAGTGGTTTGATTCTCTTATTAAAGGAAAGGTCAAGCAAGGCTTCGAAATGCTAGTCAATAACTTTTCAGCCGGAATTATCGGCGGTATCTTGACTTTAATCGCACTAAGAGCAATAGGTCCCGTTGTTGAAGGGTTAAATAAAGTACTCGGTGCCGGGGTTGAACTAATTGTAAATGCCGGTCTACTCCCTCTTGCAAGTGTTTTCGTAGAGCCAGCAAAAATATTATTCCTAAATAACGCTATTAATCATGGGGTGTTGAGCCCTCTAGGAATTGAACAAGCAACAGAAACTGGAAAATCAATTTTATTCTTACTTGAAACAAACCCTGGACCTGGTCTTGGTATTCTGCTGGCATTCTGGCTATTCGGAAAAGGTGCGGCAAAGCAATCAGCACCTGGTGCAGTTATTATCCATTTCCTGGGAGGGATACATGAAATTTATTTTCCATACATCCTTATGAAGCCTGCACTTCTCTTAGCTGCAATCGGTGGAGGAATGAGCGGAGTTGCTACTTTCTCATTATTGAACGGCGGTCTTGTGGCTCCCCCTTCCCCAGGCAGCATCTTTGCGGTTATTCTAATGACCCCCAAAGGTGGCTACTTAGGAGTTATTGCAGGGGTAATTATCGCTACATTGGTCTCCTTCGCAATTGCCTCTTTAATTATGAAAACGAGCAAAAAAGAAGAAGAAGATTTAAGTGCAGCTTCCACCCAAATGGAGAGTATGAAAGGTAAAAAGAGCTCGGTAAGCTCTGTATTGCAACAAACTACTAAAACCGAAGATTTGAAGAATATAAAAAAAATCGTCTTCGCTTGTGATGCTGGTATGGGTTCAAGTGCCATGGGTGCTTCCATCCTTCGCAACAAAGTTAAGAAAGCAGAACTTGATATTGATGTTACTAATTCATCGATCAATCAATTGCCGACAGACGCTGATATCGTATTCACTCACAAAGATCTTACTCAACGGGCGAAAGAAAAACAACCCGCTTCTGTTCATATCTCTGTAGAAAATTTTCTGAACAGTCCTGAATATGACAAACTGATTGAACAGCTGAAACACTAAATAAATCGCTATTCAACAAGCGCTAATTAAGAATATCCACCATATTTTATGCACTAAATCAAGTAACCTTACAAATATTAAAAAAGGGTGTAGGTGAAATGTACATTTCTGCAAGAGAAAGAAAAATACTTGAAATTTTATTAAGTACCGACCATGAAATTACATTTCAAGAGTTAGCAGAAGATTTGGATGTAAGTATCAGAACCATTCAAAGAGATATTAAAGGAATAGAAGATATTTTACGGGATACTGGAATTTCCCTTGAGAAGAAGCCTGGAAATGGTTTAGTGGCCATCGGCCTAGCTAATCGAAAAAAGCAGCTGCTAGACGCCATTTTAACTGCAACCCACACTGACTATACAACAGAGGAACGGCACACCTTCCTTCTATCCCGGCTACTGCAATCTGCTGAGCCTATTAAACAAAGTGCCTTATCAAATGAATTGAAAGTATCCCTTGCAACAATAGGCAATGATTTGGATAAGCTTAGCGATCTATTAAAGAACAGTAATTTAGAACTTGTTAGAAAAAGAGGATCTGGGGTTGAAATCTTTGGCAGTGAAACAGCAAAAAGACAAATGATGAGCAGTATTATTCATCGATATACTGATGAACTTGAACTTCTGCTTTTATTCCATAACAAGACTGATAAGAAAAGCAAATATTTGAATGAAATAGATGGTAGGTTGCTGGGTCTGATTGATAAAGGAATACTCACTTCAGTAGAACGGGTTGTCACTAGGTTTATCCGAAAAAACAATAATCATATATCTGATAGAGCCTATTTGGGTTTAATTGTCCATCTCGCATTGGCAATTGAAAGATTCTCTGAAGGAAAACTCATAATGAATACGCTCCCAAAAATGGAGAGGCTGAAAAAATCAAAGGAATATGAAACGGCCTCAGCTTTAATGGCTGAATTGGAGGAAGCATTCCGGATTCGCTTTCCTGAAGAAGAAAAAAGCTATATAGCTATGCATCTAATTGGAGCGAAAGCATTAAAAGAAAAAGAATTACAGCCTGATGAAGATCTATCTCTTTGGCTGTCGACACAGAAGTTGGTTTCCTTGACTGGAAAACGCTTGGGGATTGATTTTACTAAAAATGATTCCTTATACAATGGCTTGGTCACCCATTTGAAACCTGCCATATACCGACTGGAGGAACGAATGGGGATTCAAAATCCTTTGCTCTCCTCCATTAAAAAGGAATATGGGGAACTTTTCGATATTGTGATTGAAACCGCTGGCGAGGTATTTCCGCACTTGCAAATACCTGAAGACGAAATTGGATTCCTGGTCATGCATTTTGCTTCAACATTACTGATGAGCAAAGAACAAAACCCTTTGAGTGCATTAGTTGTTTGTACCAGTGGAATAGGGACATCCAAAGTCTTGACCGCAACTCTTCAGAAAGAGTTCCCAGAAGTGAAATTGGTCAGGAATGTATCTGCTTTTGATATCCATTCCCTCCGGCTGGATGAATATGATTTAATACTTTCCACTGTCCATCTCAATATAACAAACAGGTCGTATCTGCTCGTGAACCCTTTTTTGACGGATCGTGATATTGGTGAAATTAACGCGGCTATACAAAAATTGACCTTCAGGAAAACAATCCAGCAGGAAACTTATTCAGAATCAGAGGACAAAGGCTTTCTCCAATATGTCCAGTTACTTGCTGGATATACAGATTCAATCGCAAATGTTTTGGAGCATTTCTCGGTTACCGAAGTAACCAAAACCAATGATGATAAGGAACAATTGATACGCTTCATCAGTACATCCTTGGCTAGGCATAATCTCGTAACAGATGACCAAAAGATTTATGATGATCTTCTTTTACGAGAAAACATAGGAGGAACAGGCATACCAAACACTGGACTCGCTCTGCTTCATACAAGAAGTGAAGCAGTTAAATTCCCTCTCTTCAAAATTTTCCGGTTGAAGGATCCGGTGCCAATTGCTGCTATGGATAGCTCACTAGTGCAAATGCAATCTGCTTTGGTAATGCTCCTTCCTGCCAAACCAAAAAAAGGCGCGGTAGAGGTCATGAGTCATATCAGTTCAATGATTATCGAAGACGTAGCATCTAATAAATTATTTGAATATTCAGATAAATATTATATCTATACCTTCTTAGCTAAGGGATTGAAAGAACATTTGGGAGAAATACAGATACATTAAGGAGAGATTCAATATTATGAACAAAACAATCTTATCACCTGATCATGTTCAATTAAACGTTCCAACTGGTAGCAAAAGCGACATGATTGTTGAAACTGGAAAAGTACTCATTGAAAATGGACACGTAAATCAATCTTATATCCAAAAAATGCTTGAACGTGAGGCAATCACAAGTACCTATATGGGCAATCAAGTCGCTATTCCACATGGAACTGAAGATGCAAAATCTTCTATCCTGTCATCCGGTATCTCGATTTTACAAGTGCCGGAAGGCGTTGATTTCGGAAATGGAAACATTGCGAAAGTTTTGATTGGCATTGCTGGGAAAAACGGAGAGCATCTCGATTTATTGTCGCAGATTGCCATTGTCCTTTCAGATGAAGAAAATGTGGAAGCCATCATAAATGCCACCTCAAAAGAAGAAATCCTTTCCTTGTTCGAGGAGGTAGACCAATGAAAGCCCTACATTTTGGAGCTGGCAATATAGGCCGGGGATTTATCGGTGGGCTGCTTTCCGAATCCGGATATGATGTAACCTTCGTTGATGTTAATGAAGAGATTGTCAATCTGCTGAATGCAAAAGAAACCTATAAAATCGTGCTTGCTGATGTTCAACCGAAGGAAAAAATGATCAAAGGAATTAACGCGATAAACAGCCAAAAGTCACCAGAGCTAGTTATCGATGCAATCAAAACGGCAAATCTCATCACAACAGCTGTAGGACCTAATGTACTTTCAATTATCTCTCGGTTGGTTTCAAGAGGTATTTCTGAAAGAATGAAAGAAAATGAACAACCTCTCAATATAATAGCTTGTGAAAATATGATTGGTGCCAGCAGTTTATTAAAGGAAAAAGTTTACGAATATCTCGACGAAGAAGAAAAGAAATCTGCAGCTTCTCTCATTGCTTTTCCTAATTCAGCGGTTGACAGGATAGTTCCAAATCAGACCAATGAAGACAAGCTTTTAGTTTCAGTTGAGCCATACTATGAATGGGTAATCGATAAGACAGAAATGATTGGTGAAACTACCTCTATCAATGGAGCAACCTTTGCTGAATCATTATCTCCATTTATAGAAAGAAAACTATTCACTGTCAATACAGGTCATTGCATAACGGCTTACCTTGGATATTTAGCAAAGTATACCTCCATTAAACAAGCTATTGATGATGAAAAAATTGCCGATGTCGTAAAAGGTTCTCTAATTGAATCAGGAAAAGTGCTTATTAATAAACATGGATTTAATCAAGAAGAACACCTTGCCTATATAGAGAAGATTATCAATCGGTTCAAAAATCCATTCATTTCAGATGAGGTTATCCGGGTAGGCCGCTCCCCAATACGGAAACTTGGTCCCGATGACCGACTGATTAGTCCAGCAATACAATATTACGATGCTTTTGGTACACTTCCTATATATCTATTACAAGGCATTGCTGCAGGATACCTTTACAATAATCCAAAAGATGAAGAATCTAAGGAAATACAACAAACAATTCGAGAAACAGGAATCACCCATGCCCTCTTAAAATACAGCGGGTTGAGTCCGGACCATCCATTGACATTAGAATTGGTATCGTCTTTACGTCTCCCGCTAGAGCAAAAATAACCGTTGATTTGATTGCTAAAAAAGCAATAGTATTTTATTCTGTCTTCACTCCTAAATGAGGCTGGGATATTACTAAGTTCAAAAAAATGATCAAAGCCGATGAAATTTACTTTTGTAAAATTCCACCGGCTTTTTTAGTTTAGAGATGAGTTTTGTCCCAGCCTTTTTCTTACTATTTAGATTAGTGTTTGTTTACTATCCGTAAGAATTAAAAAAATTACAAACCAGCTTAAACCCTTCTGTATTTCATACTCCATAACTAAAGCCTTAACCTTAATCAATCTACTACATATAGTGTCTCCTGGATGATTAATCTTCTAATATCTCTCGCAAAAACTTGTCTCTATTTTGCAGAAAGTAATTCGTTATTTGATAGTGATCTGTCATTTCATAATCTATCTCTTTAATTGTATCGTTATCAAAACTTAGAATTGTGGCGTTGGGATATCCTAAAAGAATTGGAGAATGTGTAGCGATTATAAATTGACTGTCCCCTACTGTGACTAAATCATGTATGATTTTTATAAATGAAAGTTGTCGCTGAGGTGATAAGGCAGCTTCTGGTTCATCTAATAAATAGATGGCTCTCCCTTTAAATCGGTTTAAAAAGAGAGACAAAAAAGACTCGCCATGAGATTGTTGATGCAAAGAACGTCCGCCATAGGCATTATAAGCTTTAACTTCATCAATATGAGAAGCAAAATTATAAAATGACTCTGCTCTAAGAAAGAATCCGTCTGTGACTTTAGGAAGCCA
>JAZUQD010000225.1:0-2703 GCA_045605505.1 Pradoshia sp. | reverse complement strand
CCATATTTATCAGCCTTTTGGGCACCGACTCCCTTAACTTCAAGGAAGTCATCCGTAGTCTGCGGCAGTTTTACACACATATCATGCAAAGCTTGATCGGAGAAAATTAGATATGGAGGTACTTTTTCCTTACCTGCAATTTGTTTTCGAAGGTCACGCAGTACTTCAAATAAAGGATCATCTTTTGAAATGGTTGCAATACGCACATCTTCTTTTCTCATTACCGTTCGTTTACCGAGCAATACTTCCTTACCGGCAGGCGTTACAAATAAAAGCGGATATTGCCCGCCTGTGATTCCAATCAATTGTTCAGAGGTTAGAAAATCAATAAAATCAGCTACCTCTTTCGTTGATTGACTTTTCATCAGCCCGTAAGTAGATAAAGATTGAAAGTTCTGTTCAAGCAATTTTTTATTGGATGAACCTGTTAACACTTGAGCAATCATTGTTTTTCCAAAACGTTCACCTGTTCTGATCATACAGGATAATACCATTTGCGCATCCTTTGTTACATCCTTGGTGCTTCGTTCATCCAGACAATTAGAGCATCGTCCGCAATCCTCTGCCTCCAATTCACCAAAATAGTGCAGAATATAGGACTGCAGGCAGCCTTGTGTATGGCAATAATCACGCATTTGATAGAGCTTTTGCAGCTCTTGATTTTTATGATTCTCGTCCCCAAAGGATTGATCGATCAAGAAACGCTGAACCTGTACATCCTGCTCAGAATGAAGCAAAATACATACACTCGACAATCCATCACGTCCGGCACGGCCGGCCTCCTGATAATAACTTTCCATATTTTTAGGCATTTGAGCATGAATCACATAACGTACATTTGATTTATCAATCCCCATACCAAACGCATTGGTTGCGATCATGATGGAAATTTCATCGCTCAGAAATCTACTTTGCTCCATGTCGCGTTCAGCACTTGATAGACCCGCATGATACCTACCAACTGCGATGCCTTTTTGCTGCAGGCGCTCATATAGGTGATCCACTGTTTTCCTTGTAGCACAATAAATAATCCCTGATTCTTGTTTATTTTTCTTTACATATGCATCAATATATTTTTGCTTATTTTGTCCCTTTACGACCTGGAAGCTTAAGTTTTCCCGTTCAAAGCCGGTTATGACTGTACGTGATTCTTCAATATTCAGGGACCCGCGTATATCTGCCTGTACCCGCGGAGTAGCGGTTGCAGTCAAGGCCAGAACAACCGGATTTGAATCCAATTGTTCAGCTAATGATTGGATGCGTAAATAACTCGGACGGAAATCATGTCCCCATTGTGATATACAGTGAGCTTCATCGACGGCAATTAATCCAATCGGCAATTGGCGGATTTCTTCTATAAAACCTTGGGATTCAAGTCTTTCTGGTGCGAGATATAAAAGCTTATAAGCACCCTGCTGGATATCATACAAACGATCATTCACTTCACTCGCGGTTAGGGAGCTATTAATGTAGGTTGCGGGAATTCCTGCCTGATCCAGTGAATCTACCTGGTCCTTCATGAGAGAGATTAATGGAGAAATAACGAGGGTAATACCCGGTATAATCATCGCCGGGATTTGATAACAAATCGATTTACCTCCACCTGTTGGCATAATTCCAAGTGTATCAATCCCTTGTAATACCTGCTCAATAATCCTGGCTTGTCCATCACGAAAATGATCATACCCAAAATACTTTTTTAAAAGAGAGCTCGCTTCTGTAAGCATACATTCCCTCCTCCGTTCATTTATCATTCTACCTTTCATTATAGCTTATCTGCCTCTAACTATTCTAGTAAGGCAGAACTGCAATAAGCGTCGAATCACCCAAAAATTTAATATTACGGTAAAACTGAGCAGCCAATGACCGAAGGCTCCCCTAATGCTACCTGATTCCCTTTATTCCTATTCAAAATGAAACAACTCGAAATGAAGGATATACAGAAACCCCTTTTAATCGGTACTTATCATCATAATACATTACTGGATCATTCCCTATTGGTTCCTATGGGGAAATTGGTGAATTTTATTTAGGAAGGCCAAATAGAGCGAGGAATCTTTCATCCTAAATTAAAAGACAGATAGTACTGAGAATAAACCTTCCGCTCTCTTTACTATCTGTCTTTTTCTATTCTCGATTATAAATAGCAAATACTATCTAATCAGGAGGTTGTGTACACTTAGGAGAATCTTCTTTTATTTCTTTTCAAATTTTCATCAAAGAAGAATCTGTAATCCATTGAGTCTATCAACCATTCTTCGCCTTCTCATTATAGATCAGCGTAACTTCATAGGTCTGACCTTGATTTTCAAGTTCAGGAGTTGCGCTCTCATAATAGCAACATGACTTTTTATAAGAGCAATAACTTTAGCCCGCCAAGCATCTGAAAATGAATGATAATTAATATCCACCGATGTATGACTGAATAGTAGTGATGAGTGAATCAAAAAGCATTTCTCCCATAATTAGTATGACAAGAAAAGTGAGTATGTAAGTCAACAAAGTTCCATATACGGCATCCAAGCCTTCACCATGTGAACTTTTTTTATAGAATGTAATAAGTACAGGAACAGCGATATAGACGGATCCAATTAAACCAATTGCCAGGAAATAAACAAATAGACTTACTTCTAAAATGGACAGGACAAGTCCGATAGTGAGTATAAAAACAAAAGGAATAAGCAACAGTCCAAATCTCGAAAA
>JAZUQD010000224.1:0-12146 GCA_045605505.1 Pradoshia sp. | reverse complement strand
GAATCCTTTAATACTCGCCAGCCGCTAATGAGTACAAGAGTTGCAACGATGATGCTGGCAATTGGATCTGCTATATTCCAGCCGAACAGAATGATTAAAATACCAGCAATGATTGCACCGACTGAACCAAGCAAATCGCCTAATACGTGCAGAAAGGCGCCTCGCATATTCAGATTTTCCTCTGTATCTCCCTTCATCAGGATCCAGGCCACTATTAGATTGACGATCAAACCAATTAAGGCAATCCAAAGCATGTTCGAGCTAACCTCAGGTGGTACTCTAAAGCGTTCAATGGCTTCCCAATAAATAAATAGGGCAATGATGACCAATGTCATGCCGTTTATAAATGCTGCCAATATTTCAAAACGTTTATATCCATAGGTTTTGGAATGATCAGCTGCCTTTTCAGAAAATGTGAAAGCAAATAAACTTAATCCTAGAGCAGCTGCATCGCTGAGCATATGACCTGCATCAGAAAGAAGTGCTAGGCTGTTAGTCCAAATACCACCAATGATTTCGATAATCATAAAGGTGAATATGAATCCAAAGCTGATGGCTAAAGCTTTTTTGTTCGCATGATGATGGTGGTGATGGCCACCGCTTCCATGGTTATGACTATGATGGTGTCCGTGGTGATGGGAATGTTCCTCAGACATCATAAATACCTCCAACTCTTTTCATTCGTAGTGTCTCCTGCTTATGTATGGATAGTTTATGTCATTCTATAGGTTATGTACCCTATTTTATAAATATTTATCTTGTAATAAAACCCTAATTTGTTTCGTAGATCCAGCTTTTAATTCTGCACAAATAGATTATTTCAGTTCGTATTTTCTTAATTATCTAAATAATGTTATTTTATCAAACTGCTCAAATCCATTCTAAATTTGTCGATATGTTCAATAACGCTTTACTTACCTTTAAATTTCTATTGAAGATTAATGATATATCCGGACCAAATATCTGTGAGTATTGAAAGGTATTCCTAGACGAATTAATGCCTTTAATCTTATAGGGTTTAAACCTTGAACCAATTATAATGACAGTTTTGTTTGGAGGAGACACCATGGATTTTAAATCAGTACAGCAACTATTCCCAAGTGAAGATGGAAATAAGCTTCAACAAGTAACTTTTTTGAATTATATAGAAAACATTATTATGACAATGGACTCATATAAGGATCCGAATAAATCAACATTGGGCCCAATCGAGGAAAAATCAGATGATTTCTATACAGCTATTATGGAAAATGCTCAAACACCACAGGAAGGATATGATCTAAATGTGGTTGTTGAAGAGCTGACTAAACTGACAAAGGGTCATCCATACCATACGAAGAACTTTGTGACCAATGTACTTCCGATGGCGAGCATTCCGGGTATCCTCGGGTTATTGACAACGACTCTGTTGAACGGAAATAATCTTTGGGATGTTTATGGACCAGCCGCTGCTGAAACAGAGGTTAAGGTTATTTCAATGATGTCTAAACTGGTAGGCTATGATTATACAAAATCATGGGGATATACAACTTGGGGAGGACAGGGAGCGGTATTCAGTGGTCTTCGCCTAGCCATTGCGAAACAGTTTCCAAAGGCAAAGGAAGAAGGGGTTCCTTCCAATCTGTATTGTTTTGCATCTGAAAATGCCCACTACAGCTTGTTGAAATCAATGGAGGCTGTCGGAATTGGCAGCAATCATTTAATCCGTGTCAAAGCTGGACACGATCATTCAATGGATATGGAGGATCTACGAATAAAGCTTGAGCAAACTATTCAAAGTGGAGGCATCCCAATCTATGTAGTAGCTACAACTGGTACTACAGATAGTTTTGGAATCGATGATGTGAAAGCTATCAAAGGCGTAACTACCTCCCTGGAAGAATTACATGGTATACATCCTATCCATATTCATGCAGATTCTGCTTTAGGCGGTTTTTATAGTTTATTCCGGGAATATGATTTTGCGGCCAATCCTCTTCAATTTGAGGATGACGTGTTAGAAGGCCTATCGAAAATTAATGAGAGAATGCAATGGATTTGCCTGGCGGATACTCTTTGCTTTGATTTCCAAAAGCTTGGACAAACACCTTATCTGACAAGTTTATTTTTAGTGAAAGACGGCAACAGTCTTGGATTGCTTGATTTGGAGGAATTTGAAACGCCATATGTTGGTAACCGTGGATATGGTAATTATCATACGGGCTATACATTGGAATGTTCACGTATGGGCAGCTCAATCGCTATTTATGCAGCTCTTATGGCCTTTGGCGTGGAAGGTTATCAACAAATTCTTGCAAACTATGTTCGTGTCAATTTGGCATTTAGAAAAAAACTGCTTGCAAAAATTCCAACGATAAGTGTAACGAATATGGAGAATATCGGACCTGTTACAACCTTCAGAATCTATGATGGTGAGGTTCAATGGGATCAAGAGTTAGATGGTAGGTCAACGGCTGACCAAATTCAGGCGGTAAATGAGTTGAACCATCAATTGTTTGAGATTTTGGGAGCAAACAGGGAAGATGTCTTTTTTGGAGATACAACAAAACAATGTTTAGTAGATACGTTGGATCTTCCGGATCGTATGCCGATTTATGCAGCGAAATTCTTCTCGATTTCTCCTTATACGGAAGTGGAACATTTGGATTATATGGTAGAGGCTATAGAGCGTTCTATCCATGCGATGGAGGGAGAAAAGATTGAAGTTAATAGCTAAATTAAAAAGCTCGATTTTATATAAATATATTATAAGTTTTATGGTTCCTATTACAGTGATATCGATCGTTCTTTGTTCCGTCCTCTATTACTTTTCTATGGATATTATCAATAAGCATGTCATTGTCCAATTTGAGAAAAGCTTGCAATTAATATCAGAGGACGTCATGACAGATATAAACCGTCCACTTGTTGAAAATGCCGATCGGAAAGAAGATGGGTATTTGGATGAACTTAAGGACGTATTGAATGACTATCAGGTTAAGCATGAGGTGGAGAATACCTATGTGCTGGCTAAAACAGATGGTAAAGAATATATAGTTGCCTTAAGTAACACGGATGAAGAGGGAGCGGACTATCCCTTTACGGAGGATATGAATAAAGCTCTTGAAGATCGGAACCCACATTTTAGTCAAATCTATACAGATAAATTTGGGACACATAAATCAATTTTTACTCCGATTGACGGTACGAATATGATTGTTGGTATTGATATGGATGCCTCCTTTATCAAAGAGCTAGAAAAAACAGTCATTGTATTATCTCTCGTTTTAACAGTTGTATTTATTATTTTGGGTGTTATCATCGCTTATGTGGTAAGTAAGCAAATTACGAAACCACTGCTGTCAGTCCTTGGATATGTAAAACAGGTGGCAAGCGGAGATTTATCGATAAAAAAAAACAAGGTAAAGGGCAATGATGAAATTGCTCAGTTGGACAGTGGGATTCAGGAAATGGTCTATGATTTAAATCATCTGATCAATCAGATTGCGGAAAACGCCGAACAAGTTGCTGCCACTTCTGAAGAATTGAATGCAAGTACGGAAGAAACCAGTTTATCTGTTTCACAAGTCACTGAAGCTATGCAAGAGGTTGCCAGTGGATCTGAAAGTCAAAATCAGCAAATCACCCATATGAACAAGGGGGTTGCGAATATTTCGGAGGGTATGCAGGCCATTACCGATCATGTGGCAAACGTTACGAAGAGTTCGGAAGCTGCTTCTGAAATAGCCGAAAATGGGAATGCCATTATTGCAGAATCCCTAGAGAAGATGGATATTACGCATGTTAAGATTAAACAAACATCCGAGATTATCCACAGATTAAGTGACTATTCACAGGAGATTGGTGATATTGTTACATTAATTACTCAAATAACCGAACAGACTAATTTATTGGCCTTAAATGCATCAATTGAAGCGGCCCGCGCAGGAGAACAAGGTAAGGGATTTGCAGTCGTTGCTGGTGAAGTCCGTAAATTGGCAGACCAATCTAAAAATGCAGCCAATGAAATTAGTAAAAAAATTGCTACGATAAAAACAGAATCCTCAAATGCTGTGGATTCGATGGCTATTGGATATGGTTCGTTAGAAGAGGGGTTAACGGTTTTTGGAAGTGCCGGAGATGCTTTCCGTACGATCTATGAATCGGTTGGTGGAGTCAATAACCAAATTCAGCAGGTTAATCATGCGATAGGTGATATGAATGAAGGAGTGCAGCAGATTGCTCATTCAATGGAGGAATTGAGCGCCATTTCTACACAGTCTTCCGGTAATATTGAAAATATTGCGGCTGCCTCTGAGGAACAGTCTGCTATTGTTGGTGAGATTGCAGCCTCTTCTCAAAATCTATCTCAGCGAGCTGAAGCGTTGGCACAAGCAGTTCAGAAGTTTAAGATTTAATTGTTAAGCTAGAAAGGAAAAGGATCTTCGGGCATGTGATAAGCCTGAAGATCCTTTTTGTCATCCACAAATATTTATTTATCCACAGGGAAAAGTGGATTTGGATTTATCTTATTTAGTAGAAAATGTGATAACCGTGTATAAGCTTGTGGAAAACCCTACTTATCCACAAGGCCGATTATACTTCCATCCCATTCTCTTTCATCTCCAATACGGTCAGTATAAACATGGCATGTGACCAGGTAAGTGGCAATACCCAGGCAGGACGGCCTGTAATTTTGTCGATTTGTTCAGCGAGAAGGTCCAAATCAGTGGCATGGTCGACTACCCAATTAAATAATTTCTTTGCCTCGAGCTGTTTATTTATTCGAATATAATAGATTGCAAGCCATAAGGTAGCTATAATCCAAGGGTCACCACTTATATAGATGTCTCCAGGGAAACGTTCAATTCCTCCAATAATTTTGGAGCGGCACAGCCTGTCGATGGTTGCAGCCGTCTGCTTCATTTTTGGGTCATTGGGATCAATCATGTTGAATGGTACCGTAAGGCCAAGCAGGCATATATCAATCACATCATCTCTTACCTGACGATAGATTGGATATCCTTTGGAGTCATATTCCTTCGAAACATCTTTGCCCTGGGCTTTTTTATTTAAGTAGGCTGGTTCATCAAGCCTTAAGTGAAAAGCGCGGAAAAAGGCTTCGTTTGTCTCGTTGTATCCTATTTGCAGAATCGTCTTTTTCATAGCTGCTGCTGTATTCCGATAAAGAATGGATTTTTCAGGATGGCCTAATCTTTCGGCAAAAGCAGCAGAGCCCATGAGCCCTCCATACACAGCTGCCGCTGAATAGAAGTGTTCAGCCTCCCTTTTTTCCCATATATCCATACTTGGCAGTGGAAGATGGGTGATCGGGTCAATAAATTGCGTGAGAAAATCGGCGCCCTTTTCGATAACGGGCCACATTTCAATCATAAATTCTTCATCACCGGTTATTTTATAAAATTGATGGAGTCCCCACAGAATGGAACCTGTTTCATCTATTTGTAATCCCCAAGCGGGAGCTAAATGTCCATCTAAATAGTGGCGTTGGTCCCATTTTCCATCCTCATCCTGAAGAGTTCGGGCAAATCTATAAAACTCTTTGACCTGTTTGTGATAGCCGGCTCGAGCATAGGCTGTCGCCGTATAGGCAGCATCCCGCCCCCAGCAAAAGGAATATCCTCCTGAAAAGGCATACTCCTCATCTACTTCTGGAGCAGCAATAAAACCGCCATTTTTATTGTTCATTAAATGAAACATGAGCAAAGAACGTTCATAAATTTTCTTCGTTCGTTTGTCGTTAATCTCGATTGGCTTAGCTTGATCTAAATAATCATACCAGTAGTGTAAGGTCTCCTGTAGATGCTCCTCAAAGGAAACCTGTTTGGCATCATGTAAGACATCAATCGCTCCTGTTGAGCCATTGCCTGCTGCAATGTAGAGTGTAATAGATTTTTCTTCGTTTGGGCTAAGAGAAAGTGGCGCATATTCAATCCCGCAGGAAGATTTATTGGCTATTCTTTTTCCAGGCAGAAAACCGTCATTTAATTCCTTGAATGTAGCCCCGCATTGAAATCTCTTTACATTTTGGTCAGAGCCAACCGCAAAACCGTATTCTCTGTGATAATGAATAAAGCTATCAGTATCCTCATCAAACTTAACCGTTTGGTAACGTCTTTTTTCATCAATCATAAAATCGCTGTAAATCACGAAGCTTAGATTTTGCGGACGTTCCGAAAGGTTTTTAAACGTAAAATGTCGTACATAGACATCTTTTTTTGGTAACACGAAATCCAGCTGCCTAATCGACAAGCCAGAGCCTCCGAGTGTAGAAATGGTTTCTAAAATATTCGTGCGGTCAATATAAGCTTGCTTATGATTCCAAACATTTTCATGAAGGAAGAAGGTCTTTACTGAGCCTTCGATGCCGCGAATACCTGTATAGAATAGATTTAGATGCTGGGGAAAGTCGATATTCGGCCATGTGATTCTTTGCGCCTGTCCATCTTTTGTTAAAGATACCAGCATGCTTGAATTTCCGATGATTGCTTCCGTAATATACGGTTTCTTTTCCATCCAATTTCCCCTCCATGTTGAAACAGAACATGAGTGTTATCCCTTCACGGATCCAGATGTCAATCCAGATACAATTTTTCTTTGGAAAATTAACACCAATATGACGATTGGAATCGTGACGATGACAGTAGCTGCTGTAATATCACCCCATGGAATGGTGTAGTCACTTTGATAAAGGGAAATTCCAACCGGTACAGTTCGTGCTGCTTCTTTTGAATTAATTGTTAAGGCAAATAAATATTCGTTCCATGCTGCGATAAATACAAGGATGGCTGTCGTAAACACGCCAGGTGCAGCCAATGGAAAAATGATTTTTCTAAATGTCTGAAATGGTGTAGCACCATCCATTTTAGCTGATTCCTCGAGATCCTTTGGTATTTTCTGAAAGAATGTGGATAATAGCCAAATAGCCAAAGGTAAACTGAATGTAATATATGGTATCACCAATCCTGTATAAGTGTTACGTAAATTGAAGCTGGTAACAAAGTTATAGATTGGTGAAATAATAGCGATATGAGGAAACATTGACGATGCTAGTATTACAGCAAATATTATACCCTTTCCTTTAATCGGTAAACGTGTTAACGCATAAGCGGCAAAGGAGGCAAAAGCAATGGCAATAATGGTAGTAACGGAAGAAACTATTAAACTATTTTTCATATAAACGAGAAGCGGCCTTGAAGTTAAGGCAGATTCATAGGAGTTAAAAGAAGGGTTCTTGGACCACCATTTATAGGAGGCGAAAATTTCCCCCGGTTCTTTTAAGGATGTAAGAAAGACCCATAGAAATGGGAACATGACAATAAAAATGAAGAGAGCAATCAATAAATAGAAAAGTATCTTTTTTGCATGCTTCATTTAATTTTCCCCCTTTCCTTTTATGCGATCTCCAAATAGATCAGAACCGATAAATTTAATGTAAATCAGGCTGATCAACGCCACTGACACAAATACGATAATGGAAAGGACCGAGCCTTCTCCAAAATTCTGCTGGGCGAATAAAGTTTTGTACGCATAAATTGTAATCACTTCTGTTGAATTTGCAGGACCGCCTCCAGTTAGAACGAAAATGAGGTCAAACACCCTGAAAGCATCCAATGTACGGAATAATAAGGCTACGAGAATACTGGATTTTAATAAGGGCAACGTGATTCTTCTGAATTGATACCATTTGCTTGCTCCATCAACTGACGCGGCCTCGTAGACATCCCGCGGAATGGTCTGCAAACCGGCTAATAGAAGCAAAGCCATGTAGGGAGTTGTTTTCCAGATGTCTGTTAAAATAACGGAGGCCATTGCACCGATACCCGTGCTCAATAAGTCTCCTGCATTTGATATAAGATGAAGCTCTTCAAACAAGTGGGCGATGATTCCGGATTGGCCATCGTATAGAAACATCCACATCATGGCTGATACAGCTGTCGGGATTGCCCAGGGAATTAAAACAACAGCTCTGACAACACCCCTGCCGAAGAATGCCCGATTGATTAACAGCGCAATCGCCAGTCCGAGCACTAATTCGAAAAAGACAGTCACGATAGTGAAAATAAGTGTATTGGACAGGGATTTCCACATCCGCGCATCCGTTAGGTATTTCCCATAATTACTTAAACCAACGAAGTTATCCTTTAGAATGGATTCAGAAACAGAGGAGGATAATGCAGCTGTATCCTTGGCGAGGTCTGCTTGATCTCCTTTAATCGATTTTAACTCAGTTTCTATAGAGGCTAATTCGGCTTGATAGGCTGCTGCTGTTTTCTCATCGATCTTTGCATACTTTTCGTCTTCCTCTTTAATTGGTTCAAAGTTTGCGACCTTTTCTTCTACATATTCGTATTGCTTTTGGATATCCGATTCTTCTAATAAATTTTTGTGATTTTTATCGATTGTTTGAGCCCATTGGCTCGATTTATCATTGTCCAGCTCTTCTAGATTTTTCTGAAGAAAGTAATAATCGGTTGCATACCGTTCCAAATCAATTTGACTAGATAACATTCGAACTGATTTGGTTGGATTATTTAATCGATAATCAAACATGCTATTCCAAAAGGACATGGCAATTGGATAGAGAACGACAATGGCGATCAGAATAAGAGAGGGAATAATCATGGCATATCCTAATTGCCGTTCGGATAGGGAGAATTTCTTTTTCATATCATTACTCCTTTCATACTCGAGATTTTCCAAAGCTAAAAAATAGGAGACAAGCTTTATGTGCCCATCTCCTTCTTTCCCATTGCGTTACCTATCAGGCTGGTATTCTATTCGTTCAATTCTGCTTTCATTTTTGATTCCATATTTTCAATGGCTTGATCGACTGTGATGTCTTTTGTTAATGCTTTGGAAATTTCAATTTGTAGAATATCTGATATTTTTTGATAGTTTGGAGTAACAGGTCTTGGTACAGCATTTTCCAATGTTTCAACAAATGACTTTTCTTTAAAAACAGGGGCTGCATCCTGTACTTCCTTGTCTTCGTATAAAGCTTTTATGGTTGGTGCACGTCCGCCTTCTGTAGCTGAAATCTTTTGACCTTCTTCACCGGTCATGAATTTTATAAATTCCCATGATTCTTTTGGATGATCTGTATAACGGTTAATCATGGCCATATAGCCTCCAAGTGTTGAAGCAGAGCCCGCATCACCGGCAGGCAGTGAGGTGAAGGCAAAGCTGCCAGCTACTTTAGAGGTGCTTTTATCTGCAGCTGTTTTAGCCATATAGGGCCAGTTGCGGGCAAAGACGGTTTGCCCCTCATTAAAAGCTGACTCCGTTTCAGTTTCGGTGAATGTTAAAATATTATTTGGCATGAAATCTGCATTAACGATTTCGACCATTTTACTCAGCCCTTTTTTGGCCTCTGGACTATTAATCACGACTTCATTGTTTTCATCAATGATTTTTCCTCCGTACGAAGCAATGAATTCCATGGCGTTCACAACAATACCCTCATATTGTTTAGCCTGAAAGACAAAGCCTGAGCTGGTTCCTTCTTTCCCGCTTCCCTCTTTAGCCATCTCAATTAACTCATCCCATGTCTTCGGAGCTTCACCAATCAGGTCTGTTCGATAAAAGAGAATGCCAGCATCAGAGTATTTTGGCATAGCCCATTGCTTGCCCTCAAATTTTCCGGCTTCGACCGTACCGGAGAAGTAGTCATCGAGGTTAATTTTATCCTGATCGATAAAGCGGTCTAATTCCATGGCGTAATTAGCCTGAGCAAATTCTGCCGGCCAAACCACATCGGCATCGAAGACATCAATTTCAGCACTTTTGCTACTGAACGCGGTTACATATTGGTCATGCTGCTGGGTAGAGCTGTTTGGCATTTCTTGATAGTTTACTTTAATATTAGGATGCTTTTTCTCGAAGGCTTCTATAAGTTTTTCAGTACTGCCGGTTGTATCGGCTCCTCTGGCATATGTAATTTCGACTACCTTTTTGTTTGAATCTTTTTCATCTGTAGAGGTTTTTTCGGTATCCGAGCATGCTGTTAAGGCAATACCCAATAATGCAGCGGCAGAGATGGATAACCATTTTTTACGATTCATATTTCCCCTCCTATTTAATTGCTTACTACTTCTTTATAGATTCCTTAAGATATGGTTATCAAAACCTAATTATGGGATATATTTCTATTTTAGGTACTAAAGACCCATGTGTAATCCGCGATACAGGCGGTATTTCATTGGGTAATGGGGGATAATTGGTTTCTTGCTGGATTAATTAAAAGAAATGTACTATATTTGTAGCTGGATAGAGTTGCTGGAAAAAAGAAAAGGTTATCCAGAGGAAGCAGGTGAGACCGTAGATGAAGATATTAATAGCTCTTTTAGCTCCAGGATTATTAGTTGTCCTTTTTTCAAGAGTGACCTATAACTGTATAGTTGGTTTGTGTTTAACAGTTGCTCTGATTGCCGCTTCAGCATATAAAGGCTATACATCTTCGTGGCCTCTGATTATAATCGATGCCTTTTCATTAACAGCTGGGTATTGGTATTCCCAGCGTATGATAAAGAGAACACCTAAAAGTGCATAAATGACAGATAGAGTCTTCCGTATTTTCTAGGAGACTCTTTTATTTTTTTGTAGGATGGGCATAAATGATACTATGGAAAAATAAGAAAATGGGAATGTTTGTTCGCTTTTTGTTGGTTTGTTTATAGATGGTTGTGGTAAAATATTGTTATCAAATAAATCGAGACTTGAAACGGAAAGATGAAGGGGGCTTTTGTGTGAGTAAACAATTTGAGTTGGTTTCTAAGTATACTCCTCAAGGAGACCAGCCAGCTGCGATTAAAGAGCTGGTGAATGGAATTAATAATGGAGTTAAGCATCAAACGCTGCTTGGAGCCACAGGGACAGGAAAGACATTCACGATTTCAAACGTGATTAAAGAAGTTAATAAGCCCACCCTTATCATTGCTCATAATAAGACGCTTGCTGGACAGCTGTATAGTGAATTTAAGGAGTTCTTTCCGAATAATGCAGTGGAGTATTTTGTCAGTTACTATGACTACTACCAACCTGAAGCTTACGTCCCTCAGACTGATACGTTTATAGAGAAGGACGCAAGCATTAATGATGAGATAGATAAACTCCGCCACTCTGCGACATCCGCCTTATTTGAACGGAAGGATGTCATTATTATTGCCAGCGTATCCTGTATTTACGGCTTGGGTTCTCCAGAAGAATACGGGGAAATGGTTTTGTCCATTCGTACAGGTATGGAAATGGAACGGAACCAGCTGTTGCGTAAATTGGTTGATATTCAATATGAACGAAATGATATTAATTTTCAGCGTGGAGCATTTCGGGTAAGAGGAGATGTAGTAGAGATTTTTCCCGTTTCAAAAGACGAGCACTGTATACGGGTTGAATTTTTTGGCGATGAAGTAGAACGGATCCGAGAAGTAGATGCGCTGACCGGCGAAATTATTGGAGAAAGAGACCATGTGGCCATCTTCCCGGCATCCCACTTCGTTACACGAGAAGAAAAAATGAGAATCGCCATTCAAAATATCGAGAAAGAATTGGAAGAGCAACTGACCTTTTTAAGAGGGGAAGGGAAGCTCCTTGAAGCACAGCGGTTGGAACAAAGATGCCGCTATGATCTCGAAATGATGAGAGAAATGGGCTTTTGTTCAGGGATTGAGAACTACTCCCGCCATCTTACATTAAGGCCGCCGGGTTCTACCCCTTACACCCTTATCGATTATTTTCCGAAGGACTTTTTAATGGTGATTGATGAGTCTCATGTTACCGTTCCGCAGGTTCGTGGAATGTACAACGGTGACCGCGCTCGTAAAGAGGTACTGGTTAATCATGGCTTTCGGCTGCCGTCAGCAATGGATAACCGACCTTTGCATTTCCAAGAGTTTGAGGAGCATATCAACCAGATTGTCTATGTATCTGCTACGCCGGGTCTTTATGAACAGGAGCATTCACCGGAAATGGTCGAGCAAATTATTCGTCCAACTGGGCTATTGGACCCTACTATTGACGTTCGCCCGATTGAAGGTCAAATTGATGATTTATTAGGGGAAATCAACGAGAGAATCACACGAAATGAGCGTGTCCTGATTACAACACTGACGAAGAAAATGTCAGAGGATTTAACAGATTATTTAAAA